>JAISJY010000111.1 GCA_031261365.1 Caryophanales bacterium
CCAAAAGAAGAGGTAACTATTCACTGTTAAATAGACAAGACTGCTGAAAAAGCATCAATAATATTAAAAGGTATTAGTTATTTTTTGTTCTATTTAATCACAACCAACTTCAGTCATATTCAAAATCATATGTTGGTAAATAACAATTTCTTTTATCATTTTATTATCCATAATACTCAAGGAATAATTAAGCCATTCATAATAATAATCACATCCCTCACTGGTATTATCTTTATAACCTAATCCTTTTTCATTTTCTAATGCCAAAGACAAAGGGAAACCTAACCGTCCTGCCATATCTTGATTTTTTTCCAATATAGAATTACCTTTGATGTTTTTAGGGTATTCAACAGACACAAAAAACACATGAAAAATAGCAACTCTAGAATGACAATCTACAAATCTGTGATCTCTTGCACATATTTCATAATTATAATCGTATATCTCTTTATCATACTTTGTAGTATTAGTGTTTGACTGACATGATATCATAAGTAAGCTCATTAGTAGCAACTGTAATATTTTTTTCATATTTTATATTCCTCTCTGTTTTTTAAAGTTTACATTAAAGTATGCTTTAGTTTAATCTTTTGAAGTCATTTAATTCAACGAATAATAACTTTGACATTAGATTTATATTCATCTCAACCTCCTATATTATTCATAAAACAATTCAACTTAATTTAATTATAAAACTTGTCAATAATAACTTTTAGAAATAGAGAAAACAGAAGGTTAAAACTAACCATAAATTAAAAGAATATAAGAGACTACAAAACTATCTTTTAGTGAAATGAGTATGTAACAACTCGTGGGCTTTATGAGAACCCGGTTTCTTTAAATAATCTTTATAAAGGGCTTGGATTTCACTGTTTTGAGCAGAAATACGGTGTACTTTCTTTTTATCAATACCTCTAATAGTTGCATGTCTTGTTTTTAAGATATCAGAGTATTCAACATCAACAGGGTGTTCTGGTTGTCCACCACCATTAATACAACCACCTGGACATGCCATTATTTCAATAGCATCATAAGATTCAGTTCCTGCTTTAACAGCATCTAATAATAATTTAGCATTTGCTAAACCAGAAGCCACGGCTAATTTTAATTGATGTCCCCCAATGTTTAAAGTTGAACGAGTAATACCTGCTTCGCCTCTTAATGTTATGATATCTACATCAGTTTCTTGTTTATCAATTAAGAAAGCAGCATTTCTAACAACTGCCTCCATAACTCCACCTGTGTTACCGAATATATCGGCTGCCCCAGTGCCCTCGCCTAATAAAGAATCATAAGTTTGGTCATTTAAAGAATTAAATTGAATACCTGCTTTTCTTATCATAACTGCTAATTCTTTAACAGAGATAGAAATATCATTATCAGGAATACCATCTTTGCCTAATTCAGCTCGAGCAGATTCAAACTTCTTAGCAATACAAGGCATAATTGAAACAGTTATTATCTTTTTAGGGTCAATACCTTCTTTTTCAGCAAAGTAAGACTTAATTAAAGCAGCTTGCATACCTTGAGGAGATTTACAAGAAGATAAATTATCTAAGAATTCAGGGTAATAATGTTCAACATATTTAACCCAACCCGGACAGCAACTAGTCATTAAAGGTAGTTTTCCTGTTCCTTTTAGAACTCTATCTAGAAACTCATTGCTTTCTTCCATAATAGTTAAATCGGCTCCAAAATTAGTATCAAAGATTTTCTTAAAGCCTAATAATCTTAAAGCGTGTACCATCTTCCCTTGAACATTTGTCCCTATTGGTAAGCCAAACTCTTCTCCTAAACTAACTCTAGTACTTGGAGCAGTATGAACTACCACATATTTTTCAGGGTCATTTAAAGCTTCAAAAACTGCTTCAGTTTGATTAGTTGCTAATAAAGCTCCTGTTGGACATACTTTCACACATTGACCACAATTAATACATGCTATTTCATTGCTAGATAAACCAAACTCACCACTTATAGTAGTGGCAAAGCCTCTTTTAGTAGCACTGATAACAGCTATTTCTTGGTATTGTTTACAAGCATCTACACATCTGCCACATAAGACACATTTAGCATCGTCTCTAGTATAGGCTGTTCCTACCACAGGCACATTGCTTTTAGACATTGCTCCTTCATATCTTAATCTGTCAACACCTAAATCTTCACTTAATTTTTGTAATTCACATTTTCCAGACTTTTCACAAACAAAACAATCTTTAGGATGGTCTGATAATAATAACTCTAAATTAGTCTTTCTAGCAAGTCTAGCTTTTTGAGTATTGGTTAATATTTCCATACCTTCACTAACTTCAGTAACACAGGCAGGAGCTAAGTTTCTTCTTCCTTTGATTTCAACCATACAAACCCGACAGGCTGCAGGATTATGAGTTAAACCTGTAGTTTTATCAAACAAATAACAAAGTGTTGGTATCTTAATGTTGTTTTCTTTAGCTACTTGTAAGACTGTTTGACCTGCTTCAGCACTGACAGGTAAACCATTTAAAAATAAATTAATTGACATATAAAATCCTCCTAATCTTTATAGACTGCACCAGGACGGCAAGCAGCTATACAAGAACCACATTTAATACATTTTGCTAAATCAATAACATAGGCAGGTCTATTTGGTAATTTACCTTGAATATCTGTTGATTGAGTGATAGCACCTACAGGACATACTCTAGCACACATGCCACAAGCAATACATTTTTCAGCTTTAATTTTGTAATTTAATAAAGCTTTACAAGCATGGGCAGGACAAGTTTTATCAACAATATGGGCTAGATATTCATCTTTAAAATTAGCAATAGTAGATAAAATAGGATTAGGAGCAGTTTGCCCTAAACCACACAAAGCAGTATCTTTGATATTATTAGCAAGAACCGTTAATCTATCTAAATCTTCAATAGAACCTTCACCTTTGGTTATTTTTTCTAATATTTCTAACATTCTCCGATTACCAACTCGGCAAGGAGTACATTTACCACAACTTTCTTCAACAGTAAACTCTAAATAGAACTTAGCAATGTTAGGCATACAGTCATCTTCATCAAGGACTATCATACCACCACTACCCATCATAGAACCTGCTGCTGCTAAACTTTCATAATCAATTGGAGTATCTAAATGTTTTTCAGTTAAACAACCACCTGAAGGACCACCTGTTTGAACTGCTTTGAACTTTTTACCATTTTTAATACCACCACCAATATCATAGATAATTTCTCTTAAAGTTGTTCCCATTGGAACTTCTACTAAACCAACATTATTTATTTTACCTGCCAAAGCAAAAACCTTTGTTCCTTTGGATTTTTCACTACCAATAGCAGCATATTTTTCAGGACCATCTAACAATATTATTGGTAAGTTTGCAAATGTTTCCACATTATTAACAATAGTAGGTTTACCAAACAAGCCACTAACAGCTGGGAAAGGAGGTTTATTAGTTGGTTCTCCCCTAGTTCCTTCAATAGAATGAATTAAAGCAGTTTCTTCACCACAAACAAAAGCCCCTGCTCCATATTTAATCTTAATATGGAAAGAAAAATCAGTTCCTAAAATATTGTCTCCTAATAAACCTAATTCTTCGGCTTGTTTAATGGCTATTTTAAGTCTTTCAACGGCTAAAGGATATTCGGCTCTAATATAGATATTTCCTTCATCACTACCAATAGAATAACCCGCGATAGCCATAGCTTCTAAGACAGAATGTGGGTCTCCTTCTAGAATAGACCTATCCATAAATGCTCCGGGATCACCTTCATCAGCATTACAAACTACATATTTTTTACCTTTTGGTTGAACAGCCGCGAATTTCCATTTTGTTCCTGTTGGGAAACCAGCACCACCTCTACCTCTAATACCAGAAGCTGAAACTTGAGCAATAACTGTCATTGGGTCAACTTTATTAGTAATTATATTGGCTAAGGCTTGATAGGCTCTAGCAGCTAATGATTCTTGAATATTTTCAGGGTTAATTAAACCACAATTTCTTAAAGCAATTCTTTTTTGTTTGCCATAGAAATCTATATCTTCTTGTTTTCTCTTGATTTCTTTATTTGGAGAAACATATAATAATCTTTCAACAATAACTCCATCTCTTATATGAGATTCTATTATTTCTTTAGCATCACTTGGTTTAACTTTAGTATAGAAAGTATTATCAGGAAATACTTTAACTATTGGTCCTTTTTCACAGAAACCAAAACAACCTGTAATTTCGGCTTTAACTTTAACCTTTAAGTCTAAAGCTAATATTTCCTTATTTAATTCTTTAACTAATTCTAAAGATTCACTAGAAGTACAACCTGTACCTCCACAAACAGAAATATAATATTCTTTGGCTTTTCCAGCAATAGATTGTTTTCTTAAATCTAATAAACCTTCAACATTTCTATATAATTTTAATAACTCTTCTTTTGAATTGATTTTACACATATATTCTCCTATTTATATTGTCCTAAAATTTGGTCAACACTTGCTGGAGTACAATTTCCAAAAGTCTTACCATTTACTTGAACAACGGGTGCTAGACCACAAGCTCCAACACATCTTAATGAAGTTAAAGTATATTTCTTATCAGCACTAGTTTCTCCATTTTTAAGATTTAATAATGTTTCAAATTTCTCTAATATTTTATCAGCCCCTCTAACAAAACAAGCAGTACCTAAACAAACATTAATAACTATTTCTCCTTTTGGTTTCATTGTAAAAAATGAATAAAATGTCACAACTCCATATACTTTAGCAGCAGATATTTTTAATCTTTCAGCAATAAACTCTTGAACCTCTTTGGGCAAGTACCCAAAAATATGTTGTGCCTGATGTAAGATAGCAATTAATTCAGCAGAATCATTATTGTGTTCTGCTATAAAAGCCTCTAATTCGGCAAACATTTCCTTATTTGTTTTAACCATATTACTCTCCTTGACAATTTATTATTATATAATAATGGGCAAAATAAAGCACTATTTTTGTTGTATTTTCTGAAATATCCTTGTAAAAATGTCATTTTTGAAGAAATATTAAAAGACAACTTTTACTTTAAATGATTTTTCTTTAATAAAAAAAGACTGTTTTTAGGCAGTCTATTTTATAAAATTAATTTAACTTAGTATTCTATACCTCCACCAATTTCAAAAGTATAATCAGAAAGGAAAGCAAAATCTAATACAAAACTTGAATATTTAATAGTAGCTGAACCTTTAAGTTCAATATCTCCAATAACTGAAATAATTTCATCATTTTCATAATCATAATCTTGATCAACTTCAATACCTACTGCTTTGTAATCTACTGCTACTTTGCTTATTTTTTCTTCTTTTAAAGTTACATCAACTAGAAGCGGTTTTGCATCATCAACAATAAAGTCAGGGGCATCTTCAAGTTCACCAGCAGTAATAAGTTGTCTTTTGATAAATGTTGTTGCATTTAAGCTGATGGTTGTATTTTCACCGCTTTTAGTAGCTGAATTAATGTCACTTTCGGTAAGTAGTAATAAATAATTATCTAATTGAACTGAAAGCTCTTCATCATCTCTATAACTTTTCATTTGAGCTTCAACATCAGCGGCTGGAAGTTCTTCTTTTGTAGCATAAAGAGATAACTCT
Organism: Caryophanales bacterium; assembly: GCA_031261365.1. Lineage (GTDB taxonomy): Bacteria > Bacillota_I > Bacilli_A > RFN20 > JAISJY01 > JAISJY01. The sequence continues at coordinate 5,607 of JAISJY010000111.1, forward strand.
ATACCATTCATAGTATCAACTTCAACCGCATAAGCCCATCCATCAGTATAAGCCATAATTTGAGTAAGCTCATAAATGTAAGCTTGACCTTCAAACATTTGGGTTTGAGATATTGTTTCTTTTAATAAAAATTGAAAAGAATCTCCTGTTCCTTTCATACCTAATGTAACAGAAACGCTCATTTCTGTTGTGATTTCATCTATTGTTGTTTTTAATGAGCCACTGCCTTCAACAAGTACTTCTTCAACTTCAGTAAGTGCTTTAATGGAATCTTTTAATTTTTCTAAAGCAACTTCCTTGCTCACTGGCGTTGGAGTTGATGTTGAAGTTGGAGTTGATGTTGCAGTTTCACAACCAACTAAAGCGAATAAGCCTAATAAACATAAAACTATTTTTTTGATTTTCATATCATCCTTTCTTTTCTCTTAAAAGAGGTAATTAGTTTATACCATATTTCATAACTTAAAACAATGCTTTTTATTTTCTAATCTAAATACTTCAAAGGGAATATATAAAGGATGTCTCGGATGTCCTAAATTAGTTAAAGGTGTAAATGTGAAAGGAATTATCTTTAATTCTTTTAGTATAATATTTATTTCTTTTAAACAATTAAGTAAATATTTTCTTTTTTCAATGATATTACCATAGGCAAACCAAACATCTTTGATATTGTAAGTTGTTAATATTTCTTTAATTATTTTCAGATTATTTTGATGTTCTATTTCATTTATTTCCTCTTCCATATTATCGGGAATAGTGGCTCTTTGAGGATAGATATTAAACATAATCCAGCCATCATAATTATTTATTTTGGCAACCCTACTAACAGTGTTGACAGTGTTATCAAGTTTCTCAGGTGAAGCAGTACTCGGATTAACCCCAAAACAAACTAAAATGTTTGAACCTTCATTAAAAAGATTACCTAAAATATAACGGTATTTATTATCATTATTTATGGCATATAACCAATTTAATCCATATCTATATTTGTCCACGCTTCTCCTTAAAGAAATCACTTAATAACTTAGAACATTCTTCTTGTAAGACCCCAGATGTTATTATAAAATGGTGATTTATATTTTTAATATTATTAATATCAATAACCGATGTAATTGCTCCTCCCTTACTATCAGGAGTGGCATAAACTAATCTGTTTACTCTAGACTGTATCAAAGCCCCTGTGCACATTAAACAAGGTTCTAAAGTTACATAAATAGTAACATCATTTAAATATGGTGATTTGAGTATTTTATGGCATTTATCTATTACTACAAGTTCGGCATGTTTTAAAGAACTCTTTTTCTTTATTTTTTGATTATAACCTTTGGCAATAATAATGCCGTTTCTAACTGCCACAGCCCCAACAGGAACTTCTTTATTCTTTTTGGCTATCAAGGCTTGTTTATAGGCTATTAACATATATTTTAAATCGTTCATATATAAATTATATCTCAGAATAAATAAAAAAGCCGCATCACTCTATAAAAGTCCCTTAAGTCTGCTACCTTCCGGTCCTGAACTGGTTCGAGTATCATAGACGATACGGTGATATTATTGTAGCACACCTAGAGAGAAATATCTAATTTTTCTTCTTCAGCTAATAATTTTATTTGCTCTTTCTTTTTTTCGTTTTTCCGATCTAAAATATCTAATAAAATAGTAGCCCCTGTCCCTATTATGAATAAAATAATTCCAATAATCCAACCACCTACCTTGACTTGAGCAATAATGGGAGCATATTCAACATCATTAAAGACAGAGAATAAAACTCCAAAAGGTGAGGCTAATAATAAGCCAAAGATAATCCAATACATTGTTAATTGATGTTTGTTCATTAAATAATCTAAGGCTTTAGATATTAACAATAATCCAATAATTAAACCTATTCCAAAAGATAAACAAATAAGAATATTAGTTCCAAAATTAACAAAATCCCAATAAAGTATATTTTTTACTAATGCTTCAATGGTATTCATCATAAAGGAATAAAAACCAGCAATTAGTAAAATCATTGAACCTGATAAACCTGGTAATAAAACAACAGAACATAAAATACCGATTAAGGCTAGAGCTAAATATGTTTGCCAATTTATTTGAGTAACTGAACCTTTGGGAATAAAAGGCATTACTATTACTAAAGCAAAGAAGATAAAAGCGAATAATAAATCATACCATTTGAAAGTTATTTTCTTTTTATCATCACGGCATTTATTGAAAATATTAGGAATAGAACCGAAGATTAAGCCAGTAAAAAATAAAGAGATTTGCAAAGGGAAGTATTTAAATAAATATAAAACCACTAGTAAGCCACTACCGAAGCCAATGATAGCCCCTAAAATAATAAAGAACATTTCTTTGATTACTTTTAAGGGATGTTTAGTTAAATTAGCAATAGAACTAATTAGTTTTTGATAAACTCCAAAGATAACTGCCATAGTGCCACCTGAAAAGCCAGGAATTATTATTCCAACCCCTATTGATACCCCTGCTACTAACTCATTTAATTTTTCTTTTGTTTTGTTCATAGCAATATTATAAATTGTCTTTCCTAATATAACAATTATTTTGTGTAGTATAATTAATATATGCGGTCGTAGCTCACCGGATAGAGCAAAAGTTTCCGGAACTTTTGGCAGGAGGTTCAATTCCTCTCGACCGCACCAAAATAGTTATTCCCTTTTATAAATATTGACATCTATTAAGTAGACATACCTTTTTTATAGACTACAAAATAACATTTATACAAAAGAGTAAATAAAAAATTGTTTTTGAATTATCTGTTGTAGTCTAAATTATATAAAATCTTATGCTGGTATTCCGCAATATAAAACGACAATAATATCGTAAGCTAAACCACTGATATTAAAGGTCGTTGTATTTCCGTCTATCATATCTTCAGATAACCCTAACATTAAATCAGAAAAGAGCCAACCATCTTCGTCTGCTGGGTTTTCACCCCATAAAGCTGAATCTGATTTAATCACACAGGTAGCACTATAAGGATTAGTCGTATCTGTTGCTTGAAACTCATTTATTGGGTCATAACTTGCAGGTATAATCCAAACGCCTTTTGGTTTTTG
>JAISJY010000144.1 GCA_031261365.1 Caryophanales bacterium
AAAATATAAATCGCATTATCAATATAAAACTTTGGTGTTTTTAAAGCACTTAAAATGTTTTTAGGTAAGGCTTTAAACCATTCTTTTAAACCTTTAAAAAAACTCTTCTTTTCAATAACAACACTTTCATTTAATTCTTCCATATAACCCCCTATAAATATTTAGCTGCCAATAACATTATCTCTTCTTGATTTGTTTCTTTACTATTAACAATACCTGCAATTTTATGATTACTCATAACTAATATTCTATCGGTTACCCCTAATAATTCAGGCATTTCACTAGAAACCATAATAATGCCTTTACCTTGACAAGCTAAATCTATCATTATTTGATAAATCTCATACTTTGCTCCTACATCTATGCCTCGAGTTGGTTCATCTAATAATAAGACTTGAGGTTTAGTTAAAAGCCACCTTCCTAAAATAACTTTTTGTTGATTACCTCCTGACAAAGAACTTATTTTAGTATTTAAACTTGGTGTTTTAACTTTTAAAGATTTATTGATAGTTCTAGCATCGGCAACACTTGAGCCTTGACTAACATAGAAACCTGTTGAATATGATTTAAGATTAGCAATAACTGTATTTTCATAAACACTTAAAACATTAAAAATACCTGTTGCTCTTCTTTCTTCAGTCACTAAAGCGAAGCCATTTTTCATAGCTTTAGAAGGAGTTAGGTTATATATTTGTTTACCTCTTAAAAATAATAATTCATCTTTTTTAGGTTGTTTAACTCCAAATAATAATTCAACTAATTCGGTTCTACCACTACCGACTAAACCAGCAATACCTAATATTTCACCTTCATTTAAACTTAAAGACAGATTACTTAAAGTAGCATCATTTAAAGAAGAAATATTATCACATCTAAATAATTCTTGCCCAACAATATTAGTTTTTTCAGGAAATCTTTGAGTTAAATCTCTACCTACCATAGCTTTAATTATTTGGTTCATTGTTAAATCTTTAGCTTCAGCTACTAAAGCAATTTTACCATCTCTTAAAACAGCTATTTCATCAGAGATTTTAAATATTTCATCCATTTTATGTGAAATATAAACAATACCAATTCCTCTTTCTTTCAGAGATTTAATAATTTTAAATAGTTTTTCAATTTCATTATCAGCCAAAGAAGAAGTTGGTTCATCAAAAACAATTATTTTAGCATTAACAGAAACAGCTTTAGCAATTTCAACCATTTGTCGATTAGAAACAGATAATTTACTTAAAATAGTTTTAGGATTAATATAATCAATTCCTAAAGTTTTAAATATTTTAATTGTTTCATTAAACATTTTTTGATGGTCAATAACAATACCAAATCTAGTTGGAAAACGACCTAAAAATAAGTTCTCCATGACACTTCTAGTTAAAACTTGATTAAGTTCTTGTTGGACCATTGCCACTCCTCCATCAAGAGCTTGTTTAGAATTATGAAAAACAACTTTATTTCCATTAACAAAGATTTCACCACTATCATGATGATAAACACCAAATAAACACTTCATTAGAGTTGACTTACCAGCCCCGTTTTCACCCATTAATGATAAAACTTTACTAGGTGCAACTTTAATGGTGACATCATCAAGTGCTTTAACACCAGGAAACTCCTTGCAGATGTTATTCATTTCTAAAAGGTATTCAGACACTTTTGCCTCCTTTTCGGATTAAGATTAATAAAAACAATAAATTATTTCTATTAAGTTTTTTAAGTAATTATAAATAAAAATATTAACTTTAAAGTTACAACAATTCTTTAAATAAAAGGAGCAGAGTTACCTGCTCCCTTAATTGTTTTAGCTTCTAACTATTTGAAAATAGCGTATGGAATTCTAACTTTTCTACCAGAACGGTATTCGTATTCAGTATCTTTAGTGTAGTCTTTACTATTACCAGCTTTAGCAGACTTAATGAAAGCTACAATAGCTTTAGCCATAGCAACTCCGTCTTGTTTAACTGTTCCAGACATTTTATGAGCAGTAATTGCTTCTTGAGCAGTAGCAGTAGCATCAACTCCAACGACTGGAATAGATGGTGAACCATCAACGCCTGTGTTATAATGACCATTCTCTGGACCATAACCATTTAAAGCTTCAACAGCACCTAAAGCCATGTCATCATTATTGGCAATAATGAACTCTATTGGAGAAGGACCAGGATTACCACTAACAGTAAATGGATGTTGAGATAAAACGGTTTCGGTCATAGTTCTAGCAATTCCCAAATCCCAACCAGCCATTTGGTCGCTAGAAATATTTGCTAAAGCAGGTTTTCCAATAGTAGCTAATAATCTATTTGCTTCTTGAACAGAGTAGGTAGTTCTACCATTTGCCTCAGGATTATCTAAGTCTGCCCTTAGCATTAAGTATTGAATTACTCCATCGTGATTTAAATCATATTTAGCATAATCTTCTTTTAAGATATCAAAAATTAATTGTCCTTGCATATAACCTGCTTCATCAGGGTCAGTTCCAATAAAAGCGGCTTCATCATAAGAATTAATAGTCTCATCACTTACTTCTCTATTAAAGAAAATAATAGGAGTTTTAGCAGTTTTTGCCTTACCAGCAACAGTTTCTCCAGCCCCTGTGTCAACAATATTAGTAACTAACAAATCACTATTACGAGCAATAGCAGTGTCTATTTGTGAAGTTTGAGTTTGTTGACTGCCATCAGCATCATAAAACCTGTATTCAATTCCTTCTTCTGCATTTAATAATTTTTCTACTTCGTTTCTAACACTTCCAATATAAGTATCAGCATACTTGTAAATAAAAATGTCAACATGGTAATTACTCTTAGCAGTACATCCCCCTAAACCAACTAACAACGCAGCTAAACCAACAGCGAACAAAGATTTTTTCATTATATCTCCTCCTTATGTAATTATATTGTAAAGTAAAGCTCTTTCAAAAAAAATACAAAAATCAACAATTAAGATATAAAAATCAACAATTAATTTTGCGTAATCTTTTCTCCTGCAATATAAATGAACTTATTATTCTCAAAAGCATAAGGAAATACTTCTTCAGGATTAAGATTAAGTATCTTTCTTAATAAACTAATAACCGCTTTACTTTGTGATAAAGAATCATTTAAAATAGTTCCATACATTAAACCTTGATTAACAGAATCAACACCTACTTTAGTGCCATCAACACCTACAACAACAATGGGTTGCTCAAAAGTTTCACTACTTTTAAATAAATCAATTTCCTTAAAATAATCAATTGCACCCAAAGCCATATCATCATTATTAGCAATAATTAATTCTAACTCTGCTCCATATAAAGAATACAAAGATTTAATAGTCGTATAAGCCTCTTGCCTTCTCCAATTACAAACTTGAATATCTAATACTTCTAATTCATAACCTAATTTATTTAATTCTTCTAAGGCAAACCGAGTTCTTGATTCAGCATCTTGGTGATTTTGTTCACCTTTTAAAACTAATAATTGGATTTTATTATCAGCATTTCTATCATAGTTAAGATTATTAGGACTTCCAAATAAGTTGGCTATCATTTGAGCTTGAGATATTCCTTGATTTTTCGGGTCTGAACCAACATAGTAGACATCTTCATAAAAAGATATATCGCTTAATAAAGGTTCTCTATTAATAAAGATTAAAGAAACATTATTTTTAGCACATAGTTCTGTAATAGATTTACAAGCTAATCTATCAACAGGATTAACTATCATTAAATCTACTCCTTTTTGTAAAAAAGATATTAATTGTTCATTTTGTAAGGCTTGAGAGTTTTCACTATAATTTATTGTATAAGATACTTGTTCAGGTAATTGTTCAATGATGTTATTAGTATATTCACCCATAAAAGTATCACTTTCATCATAAATCAAAATACCAATAGTGATTTTCTTACTCTTACAAGAAATCAAAAATAAAAACAATAAACTAAAATAAATTACTTTTTTCATCTTCTACCTCCTTTGGAACTATGATAGTAATAGTTGTTCCTTCATCTAATTGACTTTCAATAATGAACTTTGCTTTACCTGAATAATAGAGTTTTAACCTTTGAAAAGTATTTCTTAATCCAATACCTGAAGTGGCATTGTAATCATCTAAACTTGCATATAATTCTTGAACTTTTTCTGAACTCATTCCAAAGCCATTATCTTTAACTTCAAAAGTAATATTTTCAGCATCAGCACTTATTTTAATTTTAATTTTACCATTTTCAGTTGTGTTTTTCATACCATGTATAATGCTGTTTTCAATAATTGGTTGTAATAATAGTTTCATAACTTGTAAAGTGATAATACTTTCATCATATTCAAAATCATAAGAAAATGTTTTATTAAATCTAATATTTTGAATTAATAAATAGTTTTTAGCATGTTCAATTTCACTTTCTAAAGAGATAATATTCTTACCTTTAGAAATACTAATTCTAAATAATTTAGCTAAAGCAATAACCATTTCAGAAGCATTTTCTTTGTTTTCATTTTCTATCATCCAAACAATAGTATCTAAAGTATTATAAAGAAAGTGAGGATTTATTTGATTTTGTAAAGCTTTTAATTCACTCTTTTTTTGTTCTAATTGTTCAACATAAACTTTAATCATTAATTCTTCTATTCTTTGAGTCATTATTTTAAAGGAATTAGCCATTGCAAATACTTCTTTGCTACTGTTAAAGTTATTAGTATCAATTACTAAATTATCAATAGAATATTGTTCCATAATAGTTTTTAATCTATTCATAGGTTTAATGGCTCTACTAATAATTAAATAGGAAACTAAACTAGCTAAAATAATAAATAAAGCTGAGAAAATAAAGAGGTTTTTATAATAATCACTTTGAGTTTGTTGAATAGCTGTTACATCAATGAAAACACCTATTCTCAGTTTAGTATTTGATAAGGTTTCTAAAGATACTTGAAAAGTTGAACCATTAATTTTATAAGTTTTATTACCTAAAACAATATCTTTTAATAAGTCTATTTCATCTTCAAATAAATCATTGACAGAAGAGAAAACCTTTTGATAATTAGCATTAATGATATAGAGATGTCCTTTATTTCCTAAATTAGATTTTTGAGATAATTCTACAATGTTTTCAAAATTAATATCTATTTTTAAGACACCACTTTCCGTTGTTTTATTAAAGGTGACTACTTTACTTATGATTATTAAAAAGTTATTTTCAGAATCAGGAATAGAAAAGGAATGAATGGTTGGAGAGGCTAAAGCTTGAGTAAAGAACTCTTCTTCTTGATAATTAAAAGAAAGATTAGAATTAGTTGTAACTATATTATCACCTGACATATCATATAAAGAAATATCTATAACCTCATAGGATGTTTCTTTAATAGTTTGAAAATAATATAAAGTGTCTTGGAGAGAATCATGAGGATTAACCCTATCTATGTATTTAGAAACTGAATTAGATACTTCAATAATGCGAGAGAAATACTCTTCATAGTTATAAACGATTT
>JAISJY010000178.1 GCA_031261365.1 Caryophanales bacterium
TCAAAACTACCGGGATAAATCGCTACATTTAATTTATTCATTTGCACCTCTCTTTATATTCTACCATTTTATAAGAATAAAAGAAATCTTAATCATTGTTTTGAAAATTAAAAAAGATACCAACATTTTTGCTGATATCTCTTTTAAGTAATTGTTAAAAGTTATTTATTTTCTAGCTTGTTCACAAACATCGGCAAGTTTATCGTATTCACTTTCAAGTAGAGGACTTATTTTAGAAAGTTTATTTCTTCTTACTTTCTTATATACTGCCCATGATAATAAACAAACACCAATTCCAACAACTCCTAAAACAATTCCACCTACTAAATTGCCAATACCTTCTAGTAATATTGCCATACTTAAACCGCCTCCAAATAATAAGGCACCAATAGTACCAATAGTGGCAGTAATAGGAACTCCAGCTGACCTTTTACTTGCAAGTAATGTTTCAATATTAAGAATAATATTATCTACTTTTTCTTGAAGTTTAATTAAGTTCATTTTGTTTTCAATTTTTCTATCTCTTTTGAATGATAGATTTACATGAAATACTGAAAACTCAACAATGCTACTTCCTGTTAATTCCCAACCTAAATTAGCATAGGAGTCTGCTACTATTGTCTCCATCTCTCTTTTAACTTTAACTGTTTTGTAATCGTAACTTATTGCTTCCATTTTTTTCCTTTCTCTAACCAACACTTGTTGGAATAATTAAATTATAGTATGATAAAATTAGAATGTAACCGACACTAAAATGAGAAATGTTGGAATAAAGGAGGTTTAAATTAAATGAATACTTTAGGTAATAGTAGATATAGATTTATTGAAGAAATAATAGAAGAATCTGTCTTTTCTTTACTAAAAAGAAGAAAATATGATGACTTTTCAATTAAAGAAATATGTCATGAAGCTAATATTAACCGTAGCACCTTTTATGCTCACTTTGCTGATATTAATGATTTGTTATTAAAGATAGAAAGCAAAATGTCAAAGAAAATAGAATTAATTTTTAAACCGACTGATGATGTTTATGACTTTCAAGTTTTTGTAACGATGTTTGACTTTATTAAAGAAAATAGATTTTTTTATAAAGCATTTTTAAAAGGTAATTATGGAGTATCGGTAGAATCTGAAATGATTAAAAAGATAAGACCTTATTTTCGGGCTGTTATCACGAGGAAAGGTTTAAATTATAGTGATAATGAAGCTCTTTATCACATGTTGTTTTTTACAGGAGGCTTAAAACTTATTTGTGCTAGATGGTTAGAACATAATTGCTTAGAAACATCACAAGAAATGGCTAAAGTAATAGTTGATGAATATTTGAATAATGCTAATTATTTTTAAAAGTATTGTAAAATAGTAATATGGAGAAAAAGAATATCAAGTTATATCATGGTAGTTTAGTGATAGTAGAAAAACCAGACATAAACCATTCAAAAAGTAAGCATGATTTCGGGAATGGTTTTTATTTAACCTCCGTCAAAGAACAGGCTTTTAGATGGACAAAAAGAAGTATTAGAAATAAAAATAAAAAAATTGGCTATCTTAATATTTATGATTTTAATGTTGAGTTAGCAAGGAGAGATTTATTAATTAAAATATTTGAAAAACCAAGTTTAGAATGGCTTGATTTTGTTATTAATAATCGTGGTAAGAAAGCTTTTGATTTTAATTATGATTTAGTAATTGGTCCTGTTGCTAATGACAATGCTTATGAAACAATAAAACTTTACGAGTTGGGGAGATACCCATTAGAATTAACACTTGAAAAACTTAAAGTAGAAAAATTAAGAGACCAATATTTATTCCATACTGAAAAATCAATTAAATATTTTAACTTTTTTGAAGCTTTGGAGATTAAATAAAATGAAAAAGAATATGTTTAGATTATTACTACCAATGATTTCTGCTGATATTATTGCTAACATTATTAAAAAAAAGAAATGTTCTGAAGATAAAGTAATTTTACTTTTTCTAAAATCTCAAACCTATCAATTCCTTAGTAATGAAAAAACTAAAATGTGGCATTTGTCAAACTATGAAATATTAAAAGTATATGAAAATGAAATTAAAGGTTCTTTTATAGTTCCAGAGATATTTTAATGAAGAAAATATTAGAGTTTAAAATGTTTTGTATTGAAAATTATAAAAGTACATACAAAATGACAGGAAAAGAAGTTGCTGAATTATTTGAAAAGTATGGTGTTTTAAATTATATTAATACTTTTTATGACGATTTACACTGTTATGGTAGTGAATATATTATTAATGATTTAAAAGCATATATAAAGGCTAGAAAATAAAATATAGCCTTTTTTAAGATAACAATTAAAAACATTTAAAGGTCTTTGTCGTATAATATTAGGCGTAAGGAGCTATTCAAATGGATTTTAAAGGAATAAGTAAACAAATAAGAAAAGATACACTTTGGACTATAGGTAATTTGGGAGTAGGTCATATAGGAGGTAGTTTATCTATTATAGAAGTTTTAGTACTTTTATATTATAAGTATTTAAATATAGACCCAAGTCTTCCTAACAAAGAAGGAAGAGATAGATTAATAGTTTCTAAAGGACATGCTGGTCCTGCTGTTTATGCTGTTTTAGCAAATAAAGGTTACTTTCCTAAAGAATTATTAGGAACACTTAATAAAAATGGAACATTGTTACCTTCTCATTGTGATATGCGTTTAGCAGGAGTTGATATGACAACAGGTAGTTTAGGACAAGGTTTTAGCTGTGCTGTTGGTATTGCGAAAGCTAGTAAATTAAGTAATGATGGGGCTAAAATATACTCTATTATAGGAGATGGGGAAAGTCAAGAAGGACAAATATGGGAGGCAGCAATGTTTGCAGGTTCTCATAAATTAGATAACTTCATTGCTATTTTAGATAAAAACAATTATCAAATAGATGGGGCAGTTGATGTTATCAATAGCATTGACCCTATAGGAGATAAATTTAAAGCTTTTAATTTTGAAGTTATAGAAGTAAAAGATGGAAATGATGTGGACCAAATAGATGAAGCATTAAGTAAAGCTAAAGAAGTAAAAGGGAAACCGACAATGCTTATTTTACATACTGTTAAAGGGAAAGGTGTTAAAAGTATTGAAAATGCTGGAGCAGGTAATCATAATATGAAATATGATTTAAATAAAACTGCTGAATTTTTAAAGGAAGTCGAGGAAAACTAAAATGTTTGAAAATATAGAAATGCGAGTTGTTTTAGGTAATTTATTAAAAGAAACACTTGAAAAAGATAAAAAAGTAGTTGTTTTAGATGCTGACTTAGCTAATGCAAATGGAACTTTAAAATTAAGAGATAGTTTCCCTGATAGAGCTTTTGATGTTGGAGTAGCGGAAGCTAATATGGCTAGTATGGCAGCAGGTATGGCTAGTTATGGTTATAAACCTTTTATCACGAGTTTTACTCCTTTTGCAACAAGAAGAATAGCAGACCAAATTGCAATTTCTATTTGTTATTCTAATATGAATGTTAAGATAATTGGTACTGACCCCGGCATTAGTGCTGAGTTTAATGGTGGTACTCATATGTCAGTAGAAGATATAGGTATATTGAGAGGCATACCCAATATTGTTATTTATGAACCTGTGGATGCTGTTCAATTATTTAAATCTTGGGATGCAATTCTTAATTATGTTGGACCTTTATATATTCGTTTATTTAGAAAAGATAGCAAGATTATTTTTAAAGATGATTATAAGTTTGATTTATTTAAGGCTGATATTTTAAAAGAAGGAAAAGATTTAACTATTTTTGCTTCTGGTATTATGGTTGAAGAATCTTTAAAAGCCATAGAAGAATTAAAAGGAATAGATATTGAATTAATTAATGTTCATACTATTAAACCGATAGATAAAGAGACTGTTATTAAATCGGCTTTAAAAACTAAAAGAGTAGTCATTGCTGAAAATCATAATATTATCAATGGACTTGGCAGTGCTATTTTAGAAACTTTAGAAAATAATCCTGTACCTAGTAAAAGAATAGGTATTCCTGATAGGTTTGGTGAAGTAGGTAAAATGCCTTATTTAAAAGAGATAATGCATATGACAAAAGATGATATTATTCAAGCTGTTAAAGAATTAATGACAAGTAAATGAGAGAAGTAGATACTATAATATTTGACTTCAATGGGACTTTAATGGATGATGTTGTTTTTTCTGTTGATATGATAAACATTGTAATTAGAAATCATAAATTAA
>JAISJY010000009.1 GCA_031261365.1 Caryophanales bacterium
CTTTTTCATTGTAGTTATAATTATACACTACATATCTTTATGTTACAACTTAAAAATTATCTTTTTTTATGGTTTTTATTTGTTTTCTCCTTATTTATCTATTTCTTGCAATTGCCCTAGAATTATTTATTTTAAACGCTATTTGTTTGTTATTAAAACTGTAAAAAAAATCATTAACTTTCAAAAGGTTCAACTTTAAATAGAATAAACTCAACTATCTAGTTTTAGTAGAAACCATTTATTTTGATACAATTATATTGTTATAAATAGAAGGAGGTTTTATTGTGATAAGTAATATTGAAATTGGGCAGTATATTTCTAAATGTAGGAAGAGTTTAGGATTATCTCAAAAGCAACTAGCTGATAAATTGTTTATTAGTTTTCAAGCGATTAGTAAATGGGAGACAGGCGAATCTTTACCTAATGTCTCAATGATTATGGATTTGGCAGATATTTTAAATACGACCGTTGATAAGATACTTTTGGGTGGCAATATTTTAATGAGAAAAACTAAAGTTATAAATATAGACAACATTAAAGAAGGCTTTAAATCATTAGAGAATATGAAATATTATTTTGGAGAGAAGTCTACTTTTTATCTTGGGGCAATTGAAGGTATCAATAATAAAATGAATATTGATTTTGAAGAATATATGAAAAATAGTCATTACCGCGAAGTCTTTTTAGTTGAGGTCATAATTCAATATTTAATGAATGGTTATACGGTGGAAAGGGCTGATGTAATTAATAATATTAAAAGTGAAAAACTTAGAAACATTATTTATAAATATCTAGGAGAGGAAGATACAATGAAACATTTATATTACAAAGATAATAAGGAATTATTTGATTTAATTAGGAGTTTAGAACCAGAGTTTAAAGAATTAAAGGAGCTTAATGAATTGCCTGGTGAATATATAGGACTTGAGGCAGGTAAATTATATTGGGGAACTCAAATAGAAACAGAGGAAGGTTTTTGTTATGGTATTGCAACTGATAATAATTTTGTTTGGGTGTTCTCGTATGAAGAAGGTGGGCTTAATAATAAACAGATACATAAAATAGATCTTAATAAAAAAACCAATTAATAAACTTTAATTTCATTAACAGAAAGAATATATTAAAGTTTTTTAATTTGTACAGTCTTAAAAAGAAATAATTAAATAAGGAAAACTGCAGGTATCTATGGTATAATAATTGGGAATTGAAGAGGAGTAATGATGTCACACATAGCATTATATAGAACATATAGACCACTTGATTTTTCACAAGTAATTGGACAACAATATATTGTAAAAACATTACAAAATGCCATTAAACAAAATAAAGTTGGTCATGCCTATCTTTTTGCTGGTCCAAGAGGGACAGGTAAAACTTCAATGGCTCGTATTTTAGCCAAAGCTTTAAATTGTACTAATTCAGATGTAAATAATATACCATGTAATAAATGTGAAAATTGTTTAGCAATTAATGAAGGTAATTTTGAGGATGTTATTGAAATAGATGGGGCTAGTAATAATAAAGTTGATGACATTAGAGAATTAATTGATAGAGTTAAATACCCTCCAATGTTTGGTAAATATAAAGTTTATATTATTGATGAGGTTCATGTTATAACATCTTCGGCTTTTAATGCTTTATTAAAAACATTAGAAGAACCTCCAAAATATGTTGTCTTTATTTTAGCAACTACCGACCCTCAAAAAGTAATAGAAACAATTCAATCTCGGTGCCAAAGGTTTGATTTTGGAAAAGTTGAAGTTAGTGAATTAGTAGGTAAAATGAAAGAAATATTAAAAACAGAGAATATTAATTTTGAAGAACCAGCTTTGAAACTTATTGCTACTTTGGCAGAAGGTGGGGTTAGAGATGCTTTGTCTTCTTTACAACAAGTTATAAGTTATTCTCCAAATAATGTTGGACAAAACGAAGTAAAAGCTGTGTATGGAATTGCTACTTCCTATGAAATAAGTTCATATTTAGTCCAAACTTTTAAAGGGAATGTTTTAAAACTCATTGAAGACATTGATAATTTTGAACAGTCAGGTATAGATTTTGTAAGATTAACAATTATGATACATACTTATTTAAAAGAATTGGTTTTATATAAAAAAACAAAAAGTGAAAAAGTCTTAAATTTGGTTTTAGCTGAACATTTATCTTTTTTTAATGAGGTATCTACAACAGTTTTATTAAAGGCTTTAGATATTCTTTTAGATACTCAAATTAATTTTAAAAAGACTTCACTAACCAAAGATATTTTTGTTTTAGCAACTTTAAAGATTTCTGAATTAGTAAGCGAAAAAGAAGTGAAAGAACCTTTAAAAGAGATTATAAAGCCGGTTGAAAAAGTAGCACAAGTTTCAAAAGTTATTGAGAAATCTCTTTTAGAAAAAGTTGTCATTGAGGAAAAAGATATTTTAAATATTTTAGTTCAAGCCGTTAAAACAGATGATTTTATGAAGCAATGGAATGTTTTAAGTCTTTATAAAAACAGACCAAATTATAGCAAAGAGGCATATATGTTGTTGGATTTTGAAGTAGCTGCCGTTTCTTCTCAAGGTATAATATTAAAAAACACTTCAGCTTTTGCTTGTGAAAAATTTAACTCTGAATTTAAGGCTGGTGCTTTTGAAAAGATTATTGAAGAACTATTTAAAGATCGGAAATATATTGTAGCTTTATCAGAAGAAGAGTTTAAAGAGATTAGAAAAAAATTTGTTGAATTAAGAAATGAGAAAAAATTACCTAAGCCGTATGATATTTTTCCTCCTAAAAATGCTTTTGATGCTTTACAAAAGTTGAGTGGCAATACAGTTAAGATAGAGGTTAAGAAATGAAATATCCTTTATCATTTGAAAATCTAATTAATCATTTAAAGAAACTACCCTCAATTGGTGGTAAAAGTGCTGAAAGATTAGCTTATCATATTTTAGCTATGAAGCCAGAGGAGGCGAGTGAATTCGCTCAGTCTATTTCTACTATAGGTAGTGTTATTCATAGTTGTAAAGTTTGTAATTGTATTTGTGAAGATGATTTATGCGAAATATGTAAAGATTTAAATAGAGATAAAACTTTATTATGTGTTGTTCAATCGAGTAAAGATGCTTATGTTTTAGCTAATGTTTCTTCTTTTACAGGTTATTTTCATGTTTTAAATGGGGTTATTTCAATTAAAAATGGTATTGGTCCTGATAGGTTAAATATAAGTAGTTTATTAGAAAGAGTAAAACAAGATAATGTGAAAGAAGTGATAATTGCTACTAATCCTAATTTAGATGGTGAAACAACAGCTTTATTTTTAGCAAAACTTTTAGAAAAACAAAATGTTTCTGTTAGTAGATTAGCTTATGGTTTACCTGTAAATGGAAATATAGATTATGCTGATGAAGTAACACTTGGTAAGGCTTTAAGTGGTCGGCAAAAAATATAAGGTTGAAAAATAGGAAAAAAGCATTATACTAGACATTATGAATAATAACAATGATGAATTGGATTTGAAAACTCTTAAAGGATTATTTATAACTTTTGAAGGTCCAGAAGGTAGTGGAAAAACAACAGTTTCTAAGAAAATTGCTGAACTTTTAGCTAGGGAAGGTTATGTTGTTTCTTATACAAGAGAGCCAGGCGGAAGTGATATTGCTGAAGAAATTAGAAATATTATTTTAGATGTTAATAATAAGAAAATGGACTCTAGAACTGAGGCTTTATTATACGCGGCATCTCGTCGACAACACCTTATAGAGAAGATATTTCCTGCCTTAAAAAATAACGAAGTGGTAATATGTGATCGATTTTTAGATAGCTCTTTGGCTTATCAAGGTTATGCAAGAGGCTTAGGCATTCAAGAAGTATTAGACATTAATTCTTTTGCTATAGAGAATAAATATCCTGATTTAACTATCTATTGTGATATTAATCCCACCCTTGGTTTGCAAAGAATATATGCTAATAAAAAAAGAGAAATAAACAGATTAGATTTAGAAGTAGTAGATTTTCATTATAAGGTTCAAGAGGGTTACAAAGAGGTTATAAACAAATATCAAAATAAAGGCAGAAACTTTGTTACAATTGATGCTTCTAAAGAACTTAATGAAGTGATTAATGCTTCTTTTGCTATTGTCCTTCAAGCTGTTAAAGAACATTATGAATCAACAAATTAGAGAAATATTACAAAAACAAACAATACCTTACTCTATAATTGAAAACTCTTTCAACAATAAGTCTTTTTTACATGCTTATTTAATTGAAGGAGGAGCAGGAACTCCTTTGTTTTCTTTTGCTTTCTTTTTAGCTAAAGCAATTTTATGTACAGGAGAGACTTTAGTTTGTGATAAATGTTCTCAATGTTTAAGAATGGAACACGATAGATACCCTGATTTTCAGATTATTAATGCCGAGAAAAACACTATTAATCGGGAACAATTAGAAGATTTGCAAGATGTCTTTTCACTAAAAGCGGTTGAACCATTAGGAAAAAAAGTATATATTATTCATCATATTGATAATATTCCGAGTAACACTTTAAATATTCTTTTAAAGTTTATTGAAGAACCTGTTGATGAAATCTATGCTATCTTTACAACTTTAAGTAAAGAAAAAGTCTTACCGACTATTAGCTCTCGGTGCCAAGTTTTAAGACTATATGAAGTATCTAGCAAAGATTTAAGTGAGCAATTAATAAATGAAGGCTGGGATGAAGATGAATCTTATATCTACGCGAATGTGACTTCTAATCTTGAAGAAGCAAAATCAATTAAAACTGATGATGGTTTTCTTAAAATAAAAGAC
This sequence comes from Caryophanales bacterium, assembly GCA_031261365.1. Classification (GTDB taxonomy): domain Bacteria; phylum Bacillota_I; class Bacilli_A; order RFN20; family JAISJY01; genus JAISJY01. The sequence goes on from JAISJY010000009.1 coordinate 4,792, forward strand.
CTCGTTTTTGATTTGATAGATAAGTTGGCATTTTCTGATGATGCTCTCTATTATCTACAAACATATGGGTACTTGTACATAAAAGATACTCAAACTTGTCGCTTATTTTTAAGTGTTTTTTCTTTAGTTTTCAAAGATATAATTCTAATAAAAAACAATTTACCTTTTAGAATTAAAGCTTTGGAAAAAGCAAATATGAAACTAGCTGAAAGGTTTATAAATCCCGAAGAAATATATTCAAGCATTATTATAACAACATCTTATTTATCAATAAATGCCAATATTTCTTTATTGTTAGATAGTCTTTTTATAAAAATCAAAGGAGGTTTAAAATGACATATTTTTATAGTGTTCAAGTTAATAATCAGGTTGCTTCAATTTATCGGAGTGAACAAATAATAAGTGCTAATACTTTAGTGGTGGTTGAAACTATTAGAGGAACAGAGGTTGGCTTATGTAGTAATCCTTTAAAAGGTAGTGAAAGTTTTAAAGTTCCTGAAGTATTTCGTTATTT
>JAISJY010000046.1 GCA_031261365.1 Caryophanales bacterium
GTATTTGTAAAGTTAGAGAAACATAATCTTTATATAATATTTCTCTTATTCTTTTAACTAATAAATTATACCCCTCTTCTTCTAGAACTGAAAAATTAATAATATTATTTTCTGGTATCTCGGGTATGGCAAAGAAAACAGGAGGATTAAACATCGCATCTATTTTATTAATTAACATTATCTTAGGTATATCTCTCAATTCTGGAATATCCATATATTTAGCTATTGTTAAAGACTGTTGCTCACTTGCCCTTAAAATATCATAAACAATTATAATTAAATCTGCATTATAAATATGTGAGAAAGTAGTCACAAATAATTCATCTAATCTTTGAGACATATTAGAAATAAGTCCAACTGTATCAGTTACTAATAACTCCATGTTTTCAATAATAACTCTCCGGCTTGAGGTATCTAAAGAGGCAAATAATTGGTCTTTCACTAAAACTTCTTTACCGATAGTTCTGCTACTTTTAGATAATAATAAGTTCATTAAAGAAGATTTTCCTGAATTAGTATAACCGACTAAAACAACTTTTTTCAAAGGTATATCAGCTAACTTTTCAATAGAATCTATCTTTTTTAAATGTAATTCTTCTAATTTATTTTCTAATTGAGCTATTTTACCTCTTAATCTACTCCTATCTAAACTAATTTGTTTCTCTCCACTTCCTCTATTAATAACTCCACCTTTTTGTTGGTCAAAGCCTTCATTAGAATCTATTAATCTAGGTAATTGATATTTAAGTTTAGCTAAATCAATAGCAATTTTAGCATATTGACTATTAATCCTTTGCGAAAATATCTCTATTAATAAACCTTCATAATCTAAAATACTAGCTTTAATCTTTTCAACTAAAATATTATATTCACTAGGGATTAAAAAAGTATTAAAAACTACTAAATCAATTTTATCTTTTTCAATTATTTCATTTATCTTTTCTAAATGAAAAAAAGAAAGAAGTTTTTTATGATAATCTCTATTCTTAACATTATAAATAGAAACTAAAGTAAAAGTTGCAGACTCCACCAAACTAATAATATCATCTAAACTTTCATTATTCTTTTCAAAAACAAAAGTATCATCATCAGGTTCAATTCTTTCTTCTTGAGCTCTTTTAATTTGAGATTCACTATACTTTAAATAATTAACTAACAACACTTTTTTCATAAGATATTTAATACTTTGTTTATTCTTTCTTTAATAGTTTCTTGACCTAAAATTGTTAAAGTTTGAAATAAGTTAGGAGTTTGTTTTCTGCCACTAATAACTCTTCTAATAGTTTCACAAATATCTCCAATATGTCCTTTATAGTTTAAAGGGTTCTTTTTATAATCTTTAACATTAGAAGCAAAACCTAAAGATTCCCCTAATTCTTTAACTTTACTAAACCAATAATTTTCATCCATTTCTAAAAATAAATCAGCAAGATAAAGATTTAAAATATCTTTAATGTAGGGGTATGCTTTTAAATCCTTTAAGACTTCAATATCAAAATCATAATAATCTTTATAAAAGAAAGTAACAGAGTTAAATAAATCAGAAAACTTTTCATAGTCTTTGCGAGGATTTTCTTTTTCTCTTTCAATATTTATAATACTTTCAAAATAATTCCTATCTCTCTTTATTAGTTCCAACAATTTAGTATCATAAAGCAAAGCATAATCTAAAGCATAATCAGTAAAAGTCTTTTTATTTAAATAGGCTAAATAATTCTTTGAGATATTTTGAAGTTTAGCTAAATCAAATAAAGCTCCATCTAAAGACATCTTTTCAAAAGAAAAAACAAATTCACTTCTATCAGCCAGAGGATTTCCTTGTTTCCATTCTTCAAAATTACTATTCGCGATAGTCATTAAGTACTGCAAAATACTTTCTTTAGGATAACCTAATTCAATAAAATAACTCACGGCCGCCTCATTATCTTTCCTTTTTGATAATTTCCTTTTGTTACCATTCTCTAACTTAGTAATAACAGGTAAATGAGCATATCTAGGAGCTTGCCAATTTAAACTATTAAATAACTGTAAATGTAAAGACAAAGAAGGTAACCATTCTTCTCCCCTACTCACAATGGTTGTTCTCATAAAATGGTCATCAACTAAATGAGCAAAATGATATGTTGGTAGTTCATCTCCTTTTAAAATAACAATATCTTGGTCATTTTCACTTAATAATAAATGACCTCTAATTAAATCATCAACTTCTATCTTTCTTTCAAAATCACCAAAAGATTTAAAACGAATAATATAAGATAAACCCTTAGCAATATTCTCTTTTATTTGTGCAAAAGATAAATCTCGGCATTTAGCATAACTAGCATAATAACCAGGTCTTACTTTTAATTCATTTTGTTTTTCTCTAATTTCTTCTAACTCATCATGAGTACAAAAACAAGGATAAGCTAAACCTAACCTTACTAATTCTTTAATAACAACCCGATAGATAGAAGCCCTATTTGACTGTTGATAAGGTCCATAGTTGCCTTTTTCTCCCTTGTAAGTATAGCCTTCATCTGGTGTCAAACCAAAGAAATCTAATTGTTTTAATAACTCTTTTCCTGAACCAACTATCTCTCTTTTAGTATCAGTATCTTCTAATCTAACATAAAAAACTCCTTTAGATTGTTTGGCAACTGTATAACCAACTAAAGTTGTAAATAGACTTCCTGTATGCAAAAAACCTGTTGGAGATGGAGCAAACCTAGTTACCTCACCTTTTGTACTTCTTAAAGGGTATCTTTCCTCTAAATCTTTAATTGTTTCTTTAACATCTGAAAACAATAACTCGGCTAACTCATGACTCATTAAAAAGGTCTCCTTCCTGACTTTAACATTTTGCCCATTTGAATAATTTGAGCATAAGCTTGTTCATATTGTTTTTGTAATCTATTAACATCATTACTTGATAAACCACTTCCTTTAGCAATTCTCTGCTTCCGACTAATATTATTAATCAGAGAAGGGTTTCTTCTTTCTTTAATAGTCATAGAAGAAATAATGGCTTTAGCTAATTGAAGTTTTTCTTCTGCCTCTATTTTTTGTTGATTAGTTATTTTAGGAACACCTGGCAGTAACCCCATAATTCCTGACATACTTCCCATCTTTTTAAATTGTCCCATCTGAGTTAATAAATCTTCATAATCAAATTGCCCTGCCATAATTCTATTCATTAATTTAGACATTTTCTTTTCATCAAGATTTTCCATTGCCTTATCAATTAAAGTTAAAACATCACCCATTCCTAAGATTCTTTCACTCATTCTCTTGGGATAAAATATTTCTAAATCTTCTTTCTTTTCCCCTGTTCCGATAAACTTCAAAGGAACACCTGTTAAATGTCTAATTGATAAAGCAGATCCACCTCTACTTGAACCATCTAATTTACTCATTAAAACACCTGTAATTCCAACTCTTTCATAAAATATTTGAGCCGTGTTTACAGAATCTTGTCCTGATAAAGCATCAACAACTAAAATAATTTCATTAGGTTCAACTTGTAACTTAATGTCTTCTAATTCACTCATCAACTTATCATCAATACTTAATCTACCAGCTGTATCTAAAATAATAGTATCTAATTTATTAATATTAGCAAATTCTAAAGCATTTAAAGCTATATCAACAGGGTTAGCATTTTCTCCTTCATGATAAACTGCAATATCTTCAGCTTTTCCTAATTGGATTAATTGTTCAACA
>JAISJY010000076.1 GCA_031261365.1 Caryophanales bacterium
TTATGCTTTAAAAGTATTAAGAGATGAAGGCTTCTTAAAAAAGAAAAAATACTTAGTTTTAGTAGGAGGAAATGAAGAAAGGGGAAGTGATTGTTTATATCATTATTTCAATGAATTAAAGAAACCTGCTCCAGATTATGGCTTTACTCCTGATGCTAATTTCCCACTTATTTATGGTGAGAAAGGTATTTTAACTGCCGAATATAAAGGTGGTATTTCTAGTAAAATTATCTCTTTAAAGGCTGGAACAGCTAGTAATGCAGTTATTGGAGAAGCCACTGTTGTTTTAAGAAATCAACCTGGACTAAAAGATAAAGCTAAACAATTCTTTACAAGATTAGGTTATTCTTATGAAATACTAATTGATGAAAACACGACAATTACCGTCTTTGGTAAGTCTGCTCATGCTTCTTTACCTCATTTAGGAAAAAATGCTGGAGTTGCTTTATTGAAGTTTTTAGCAACTGTTATTGATAATGATATTATTGAACATTATTCTAAACTCTTCTCCTCTTATAATGGAGACAGTTTGCATATTAATTTTCAAGATGAGGAACTAGGTAAATTAACTATGAACTTAGGTTTAATAAATATTGAGAAAAATCATTATAGTTTTATTATTAATATTAGATACCCTTTTGAGTTTATTAAAAAAGAAGGCATCAAGATATTAGAGAAACAAGCTAAACATACTTTTGTTGTTCTTTCTGATTCTAAACCTTTATATGTTGACCCTAATTCACCTTTTATTAATTCTTTGTTAAAGAGTTATCAAGACATAACTAATGATTTTGAAAGTAAACCTCAAACTATTGGAGGTGGAACTTATGCTCGGCAAACTATTAATTCAGTTGCTTTTGGTATGAATCTACCTCATGAAGAAGAAGTGGCTCACCAAGCTAATGAATATGTTGATTTAGACACTTTAAAAACAGGTTTAAAAATATACATCTTAGCTTTAATTCGCTTAGAAAACCTTTAAATGCATTTAAGAAAAAAGAAATGGTCTGATAACTTTGATTCTTTTCCTAATTATCTAAAAGAAGAAAATGATATTCTTTCTTTTTTACAAAACAATTCTTTTGATTTAGAAATAGGTTCTGGTAAAGGAGATTTCATTTATCAAAAAAGTCTTGATAATCCTCAAACTATCTTTTTAGCAATAGAAAAAAGTCACAATGTTTTAGCATATTTATTAAGAGATTTATATCATAAACCTTTAAATAACTTATACATAATTAACTCACATATTGAAGACTTATTTACTAAAATAAAAGATAATACTGTTCAAAACATCTACTTAAACTTTTCAGACCCATGGCCTAAAAAAAGACATAATAAAAATAGATTAACAGCTGATAATAAAGTTAATGAATATCACCGTATCTTAAAGAATGAAGGTCATATCTATTTAAAAACTGATAACATCAGCTTATTTGAAGAAGCTCAATTACATTTTACTAAACCCAACTTTAAAATAATTAGTTGTGATAATGATTATCAATTAGTTCTTGGTGATGTCTTAACGGAGTATGAAAAACGCTTTAGAGCCTTAAATATTAAAATAAATAGATTAGTTATTAAAAGAACATAACCATATAAATAGGTAAATAAATGATGTTTTCTTTTTTAGAAATATTGCCATGTGAAAAAACAACACCTTTTTTAATATTATATTGGTTAAGTAAATTATTTAATGCTCGGTGAATATGATAAGACTTTCCTGATTTAACTTCAATAGGTATTACTTCACTATTTTGTTCAATTATAAAATCAACTTCACCATTTTTCTTATTATTGTAATAATACATTTCATACCCTTTACAATTAAGTTCTTGAGCGATTATATTTTCATAAACAGAACCATAATTAATATTTTCATTTTGTAAAAGTATTTCTCTGCTTAAGGTTTTACTAAAACGGTATACTAATAAGCCAGTATCAGCTAAATATAACTTAAATAAGTTTCTAGCTATTGTTCTTTTTAAAGGATATATAGGTTCTTCACAAATATATGCTGATATACTTACTCCAGCATTCATTAACCACCCAAAATTATTTTGTAATTGTTCAAATCTTTTTCTTTGTTTAACAGATTTAAGCATAAATCTTTTATTTTCTTGATTTAACTCACCAGGTATTAAGTCATAAATATCCATAATAGCTAATTTGTCACTATTATTATCAGCATATTGACTTATATCATAAACAAAAAGTCCATTGATATATGAAAGTATTTCATTAGTTTTATTATAATCTTTATAAATTAAATACTCTTCAACAACTCTAGGAAGTCCACCGATAGCAGTATAGATAGAAAATAGATTAAGCATTTTTAAATGAAGATATTCGGGAACTTCACTTTGGTTATCATAATAAGTTTGTAATTGTTTAATAGTTTCATTACTAATATTATTTGCTAATAAAAACTCTTGAAAATCTAAAGGATACATTGTTTCTAATTCAGCATATCCTAAAGGTATTGAAAGAACTTTTGATAAAGATATTCCTAGAAGTGAACCAGACAATATGTATCTATATTTGTTTCTATCTACTAGATATTTAATAAATGTAAATATTTCTTGAGCCTTTTGAGCTTCATCTATAAAGATAATTATTTCTTTATTAGTTGGGTTTTCTGGAATAAATGTTTCTATTAAAGCTTCAATATATTCGGAGTTTACCGCATTAGTAATAGCATTAGCTACTAGTGGATTATCTAATAAATCTATTTTAACTTTGAGACAATCACGAGCATCAAGAACATTATCAATTAAATATGATTTTCCAGATTGACGAATACCTTTTAAAATAAATGCTGTCTTTCTTTTGGAGTTTAACCAATTAACTAATTTATCTTCCATTTTTCTTTTAAGCATA
>JAISJY010000108.1 GCA_031261365.1 Caryophanales bacterium
TAGTTCTGGCAACCAAATAATTAGAAATCCCCATAATGATTAATAAGGGTAGAAAAAATAAGAAATTGATGAAACCTATTTTTAAAAGAAGAGAGAAACGGTTTTTTAAACAGTCTATAAAAGTTTCTAAACGATTTGTAGGTAATTTTAAATTATTCTCCATAGAAATATTTTAACATATATACAATAAATTGTATATGACCTTGTATTTTTAATAGTCTTAAAGTAAAATAATAAGGAAAGCAGGTAAAAATGAAAAAATGTTTTGTGGTTGGAAGTATTAATTGTGACTTTGTTATTCATAGTGACTATTTACCTAAATTAGGAGAAACGATTTCTGGAAGTGGTTTTGCTACACTTAATGGGGGTAAAGGAGCTAATCAAGCAGTAGCTTTAGCAAGGAGTGGTATTCATACTATTTTAGTTGGAGCTGTTGGTGATGATGTTTTTGGTCTTAAAATGGTTGATGATTTTAAAAAAGATAATATTGATGTTTCTTATATAAGAACTTTAAAAGGTGTAGCAACAGGAACAGCAATGATAACAGTTGTTAAAGGCAATAATCAAATAATCTTAGATGCTGGGGCTAATGCTTTATTAGTTAAAGAACAAGTTTTACAAGCCTTAGAAACAAGCAATGTTGGAGATGTTTTACTAACGCAATATGAAGTGAGTTCTGAAATAGTAGCATATTCTTTAAAATTAGCTAAAGAGAAAGGCTTAATAACTATTGTTAATCCTGCACCGTTTAGAGAAATAGATACATCTTTATATGCTTATATAGATTTTATTATTCCAAATGAGTTTGAATTACAGAAAATAGAGAAAGATATAGAAAATTATAATACTAAATTAATAGTTACTTTAGGTGATAAAGGTTCTCAATATGGTCAAGAAATTGTCCCTATTGTTAAAAGTAAAGTGGTGGATACGACAGCTGCTGGTGATACTTATATTGCTTATTTTATCTATGGTTTATTGAGTAATAAAAGTATTGTTGAAGCGATGCAAATAGGAACAAAGGCAGCCTCTATTGCGATTTCAAGACACGGTGCTCAACCTTCTATTCCAAAAATAAATGAAATAAATTAAGTTGTTATCTCTTTGTTTAAGACTTTAGGAGTTTTAATAGTTTTGAAACATAATAATAACAACAAAACAGCTGATTTATATATATTTTTCATATTTTAATTATAGTATAAAAATTATTGTTTAATATTATTTAAAATATATTTAGCTATTTTTAAACCACAAGCAAAAGCAAAATGAAGATTATAACCTCCAGAAATACTATAAATATCTAGCATTTCTCCACCCATAAAAAAGTTTTTATAATCTTTTAATTCTAAATTATCATTGAGCAGAGTTGCTTTAATTCCTCCTGCTTGAACTTGCCCTAAATTACTAATAGTCTTAATAGGTAAAGTAATAGTTGAGATAATATTAATAATAGAACTTAAATCATTTCTTAAATCTTTAACCTTTTTATGAAAGTATGGAGTGTTTTTAAAAAGGTAAATGAGTAAAGGTTTAGGTAGTAAGCCACTTAAAGATTTAATAAGGTTTTCATCATTATCTTTAAAAGTATCAGTTAAGATATTTAAAAGATTTACTTCATTATTAAAAGGTTCAAAGATAATCTTATTTTCTTTTTCTTCTTCATAAAAGTAAGAAGCATTAAAAATACAAATACCAGAGAGTTGATTATTCTTAAATTGGAGTTCGCCTACTTCTTGATAAATAACTTTATTATTTTGAACTAATGATATTTTACCTTTCCTTCTAAATGTCCCTATGTTATCAAAAATAAGCAGAGGTCCTAAAATATTATGTCTTTTATTTATGAAGAAAGAGAAGTCTTTTAAAAAGTTATCACTATATTTATTATTAGAAATATTAGAACCAATTCCTAAAATAAGATAATCAAAAGTATCTGTATGCCCTTGATAAGTTATTTGATATTGTTCTTCTTTTCTTTTTAAAGAGATAGTAACATTATTAATTATTTTGTATTTATTATTAATTAAAACATCAACAATATCACCAGCATTCTCATTAATAGGGTATATTCTGCCTTCTTTATCAGCATAAGTTAAAAGAGCTATACTCTTAAAATAACCTATGACATCTTCTTTAATTATTTCTTTGACAAAATCTGGATTATTATATTTATCTTTATCAATATTTAAGTTTGATAAATTACCTTTCCCGTTTCCACTTATTTTAATCTTCTTTCCAACTTTATCATTTATTTCAAATAAAGTAACATCAATATTATTAGTACTTAAAAAATGAGCTGATATTAAGCCTAAAGCTCCACCACCAATAACAGCAACTTTCTTCATTTATTTAATAATTCTTTTAAAGCAGATTCCAAAGTATAAACTCCAATATCATTCTTGCCACCTCGAGGAATGATAATATCAGCAAACTCTTTAGTTGGTTCAATATATTTAAAATGCATCGGTCTAACATAGTTTTGATATTGTTGAATAATGAAATCTAAAGTACGACCTCTTTCTTCAATATCTCTTTTAATTCTTCTTAGTAATCTAATATCATCGGCTGTTTCAACATAGACTTTCATATCATATAACTCTCTTAACTCTGGACTAATTAAAGCAAAGATACCTTCAATTAAGATTAAGTTTTTGGGGGTAACTCTAGTTGTTAATTCGGAGCGTTTATGATTAACAAAGTCATAAGTTGGAGCTTCAATAGGAATGTTGTTTTTTAAATCTTTAATATGTTTTACCATTAATTCCATATCAAAAGAATCAGGGTGGTCAAAGTTTATTTTCTTTCTTTCTTCTAAAGTTAAATTAGAAAAATCTTTGTAATAGTCATCTGTTCTTAAATAAGATGTTTCTACTAAATCTTTATTTATTCTTTTAGCTAAAGTAGTTTTACCAGAAGAAGAACCACCTGCTAAAGCTAGAGCTATCATAATAAAACCTCTTTATAAAAGATATCATTTAACCACTGGACATATTTCTTTTGTTTAGCTCCAAAGTGTTTTTTATCACCCACTAAAGTTAAATAAACCTTTATTTTTGATTCAGTTCCACTTGGTCTTATAATGAATTTTTCTTCATTATCTAAATTATATTCTAGAACATTTGATTTATCTAAACCATTAACCCCTAAAGAATAATCAATATATTTATAAACATTGACATAATTTATAGCTAAAGGTTGATGATTTCTTAAAAGGTTCATAATTTGATTCATTTTGACAACACCATTAATACCAGGGAAATCATAATTTAAAGTAATAGATTCATAATAACCATATTCGGCATATATTTCTTCTAATCTATCTATTAAAGACTTTCCATTCTGTTTATACCACCCTGCCATTTCGGTGATTAATAAAGAAGAGGCAACTCCATCTTTATCTCTGATATATGGCAAAGCTAAATAACCATTGGATTCTTCAAAGGCTAAAACAAAATCATTTTCTCTTTTTTCTTTTTCTAGAATATTTAAAGTAGCTCCAACATATTTAAAGCCTGTTAATAAATTATATATTTTAACTTTATTAGCCTCACATATTTTTTCAACTAGAGGAGTAGAAACTATTGACTTCATAAAAACGGGATTATTTGGTAATTTCTTATTTTGTAAAAGATAATCTGTTAGAAGTATACCTATTTCATTACCATTTACATTGATAGCTTTACCTTTATGCATAACAACCAAACCAACTCTATCACAGTCAGGGTCAGTTGCTAATAATAAATCAGCATCAGTTTCTTTCATTTTATCTATGCCTAATTGTAAAGCACTTATAAGTTCAGGATTAGGGAAAGGGCAAGTTTTAAAAGTATAATCTGGGTAACTTTGAGGTTCAACAACTGAAACATGAATATTGTTTTTTCTTAAAATAAAAGGATCCATTTTATAACCTGTCCCATTTAAAGGAGTATAAATTACACTTAAAATAGCTAAATTAATATTATTAGTTCTAACCTTTTCAGCATTTCTTAAAAACTTTTGATATAACTCTTCAGGAACATTTTCTATTAAACCATTTTCAAAAGCATCATGGAAAGGGGTTCTACTAATAGAAAAATAAGGTAATCCACTAGCAATATCACTTATTTCTTGAGCAGTTTCTAAAGATATTTGTCCTCCTGTATTATCATAAACTTTATAACCATTGTAATTAGCAGGGTTATGAGAAGCGGTAATCATAATACCAATATCAGTTTGTAATTGTCTAACTAAATAAGATAAAACAGGGGTTGGTTGTAGTTCAGTACAGAAAAATGTTTTAATTTTATAAAAAGCTAAAACCTCGGCAGTATCATGAGCAAAGTCATAACTAAACTTCCGACTATCATAACTTATCACTACCTTTTTTAAACCATGATTTAACATATAAGATGCTAAAGCTCTAGTTGTCCTTCTAATAGTATAAACATTTATATAGTTACTACCGACACCTAAAATACCTCTTAAACCAGCTGTCCCAAACTCTAATTCTTTGGAAAACCTAGCTTCAATTTCAGAGTTATTACCTTTAATTGCTAATAATTCTGTTTTTAAATCATCATAAGATACAACTTTCAACCATTGAGTGTACAAATCAACTGCTTTCATTTATTACCTCGCCTTAAATATTATATAATCATTTTAGAAAAGTCTGCAATTTATAGGATTATTTGCAAAATCTTTTAGTAATTTTTCATAAGAAATAAAGACAAAATATTTAGAATCGGAAGTCCAAGAATTGACATTCATAGTTCCTGCTCCTCCATAGATGTTGGCAATAACTCTAGATTCACTCCCATCTATATTCATTAAATGAATAGATATTTGTTTATTAGAAGGGTGTAGATTAGAAGGAGTATTTAAAGAGTCATAAGAAATATAGCAAACATATTTATTATTGGGAGAAACATGAGGAAACCAACAATTATATTCATTGTCAAAAGTTAGTTGTTGAATATTACTTCCATCAATATTCATTGTATAAATCTGACTTGTTCCATTTCTATCACTATTAAATATTATTTTTTTATCATTATCAAAAAACTCAGGAGCATCATTAAAGCCAAGACCTTTAGTTAGATTTATTTCTTTATGGTTCTTTTCCTTAATAAAAATATCAAACTTTCTATTTCTTTGCCCTGTATATAGAATATATTTATTTGATAAACCGTGTAAATAAGAAAGAGGTTGATTTGTTAGTCTTGTTAATTTGTCTTTTCTAATATCTAATTTATAAATATGTGAACTTATTTCTTCATTTTTACCTGCGGATAAATAAATATTTCCATGTTTATCAATGAGGTGGTCATTATTGATAAAAGATAAATTGTATTTTTCGGTTTCTATGGGTCTTTCATATTGGGAAAGTAAATTATATTTATATAAACCCCAATTATGAGTATAGACTAAATAATCATTATTGAAAGAAACATTGCAAGATTCAATAACTTTAGGGAAACTAGCAATGAGAGTTCTTTTGCTGTGTTTGACGACATATAGTTCAATGTTTGATTTTAAATCTAATTCCATATTAATATTATAGTTTTTTTGCAAGGTGTTTGAGTAAAAGAAATTATTTTTTTATGATTAAGTAAACGCTTTATTATAAAAAAAGAAATATTCTAATTGTTTTCTTGAGTATCTTCAACAATATCATCA
>JAISJY010000109.1 GCA_031261365.1 Caryophanales bacterium
TTTAATTTCACAAGGCTTAAGAATAGTATTAGTTTCAGGTATTTCTAATTTTTTAGTATCTGTATATTTAAAGATGCTTGATAGTTTACAAAATCCTTCAAAGGTTGTTCTAGATAAGACTAATTTAAACTCTAAAGGGCAAGAATCACTACTTTGAATAACAGTTTGAAAAGTTATAGAATCTTGAGGGACAACAATATTAGAGGTTGCTAGAATAGTAGTATCTAAAGTGAGGCGAGGTTTGGCTAAAGCAGATAAAGCTCTATAATAGATTAATTCATATAATTTATATTCATCTTTACTTAAAGCTTTTGCTAAGTCTTCTAAAGGTATATCTAATTGAGTTGGTCTAATACCTTCATGGGCTTCTTGAGCTCCTTTTAAGGTTTTACCTTTCATGACAGAAGATGAGACATATTCATTTCCTAATAATTCACTTAATTTCTTCCGACCTAAACTAATAAATAGTCCAGAAACATTAGTGGAATCAGTTCTCATATAAGTAATTAAACCGACTAATCTATTGCCTATTTGTTTACCTTCATATAAGTTTTGAGCTAATTGCATTGTTTTTTTAGCAGTGAAGTTTAATTTTCTAGAAGCATCTATTTGTAAAGAAGAAGTTGTATAAACAGGACTTGGGTAATGAGTTTTCTCTTCAGTAATAACACTTGTTATTTTTAGAGTTCCATCAAAATTATCAACAATATCTTTGGCTATGTTAGTGATTTTCTCAACCTTTACATCATTTATTTTATTTAAATTAAAAATATAGTTTTCTTTATAGGTAGCTGTAATATCATAATAAGTTTCTTTTTGGAAATCATCAATTTCTTTTTGTTTATCTATTATCATTTTAAGGACAGCAGACTGAACTCTTCCAGCTGATTCTGAGTTTACTTTTTCTTTAACTAATTTAGAAAGTTTGAAACCGATAATTCTATCTATTATTCTTCTAGCTTCTTGAGAATTAACTAAATCTAAATCAACTAATTTGGGTTGTTTTAAAGCATTTTCAATACCTGACTTTGTTATTTCATGGAATTCAAGCCGAGTTGTTGTTTTTAAATCTAAACCTAATTCATCGGCAATATGCCAAGCAATAGCTTCACCCTCGCGATCAGGGTCGGTGGCTAAGATGACTTCATTACCTTGAGCAATAGATTTTAAATATTTAACTGTACTTTCTTTGTTTTCACTAATTACATAGGTAGGTTTAAAGTTGTTCTTTATATCTACACCTAAGCCACCAGGTCCAACTATGGCTAAATCTCTAATATGACCTCTGGAGGCAGTAACTTGATAGCCTTCAGGTAGAAACTTGGCAATGGTTTTTTGTTTGGTAGGTGATTCAACTATGACTATTTTTTTCATAACATATATATTAACTACTTTTTTTTAATTGTCAATAGACTTTTGAGAGTTAAAAATTGGCTTTTTTCTTTATTATTTATAATAAGTTATTTTAATAATTTGGGAATAGTTCAATGATGTCTTGATAATCTTCAACTAAAATAGCTCCTTCTTTTATTAATTGATTACAACCAGACTTTTTAAGGTAAGAAGAGGGAAGGCAACATACTTCTTTGCCGTCTTGTAAAGCATATCTAACGGTTATCATAGTTCCAGATTTTAAAGCGGCTTCTACCACAAAAATGACATTGGCTAGCCCCGCGATAATTCTATTTCGCATGGGAAAATGTTCTTGTTTGGGTAAAGAAGTTCCAGGGTATTCACTTATTATTAAACCTAAATCCGCGACATCTTTTTGTAGTTCACTATTTTCTTTAGGGTAGACTTCTTCAATTCCAGAACCTAATATAGCTATAGTTTTTCCTTTACTTTTTAGAGTTGCTTGATGAGCAAAACTATCAATACCTTTAGCTAATCCAGAAATTATAGTTATATCGTTTTCTACTAAACCAGGTACTATTTGAAAGACACTTGCTTTACCAAAGGAAGTAAAGGCTCTACTTCCAACTATTGATAAGAACTTATTTTCTTTTAATAAATCAATATTGCCTTTGTAATAGAGGACATAAGGTGGCATATCTATTTTTTTTAATTTCTCGGGGTATTCTTTGTCAAGAAGTGAGATATATTTATATGGTAAATTGTTAATGGCTTCTTGATAACTTTCTAAACTTATATATTCTTTTTCTTTTAAGGCTTGACTGATTTTTTGGTATTCTCCTTGGTATTTTAAAGAATAAAACAATAATATATTCATTTTTGTCCTCCTATAATATATATCTACTTATTAATTATAAATATAGGAATATTAATTAAAAAAATCTAATTTCTTTTAAGAGTGATTTAAGTGGTTCAAAGCTTAGACGGTGGATAGGGCAAGGACCATATTTGTTTAGGGCTTGAAAATGTTCTTTAGTTCCATAACCTTTATTTTGTTTAAAGTTATATAAAGGGTATAACAAAGAATAATCTTTCATTATTTTATCTCTGGTTACCTTGGCTAAAATAGAAGCAGAAGCTATAGAGAGACTTTTACTATCACCTTTAATAATAGCTTCATGAGGTATTTCATTATTTAAAGGCATAGCATCGCTTAAAGTGAAGTCAGGTTTTAAGATGTTAGCAATTTTAATCATAGCATTTTGACATACTTTATAAATATTACTTTTGTCTATTTCTTCATTACTTATTATTTCAATTTGATATTTACTATTTTCTATTATTATAGGGTAAAGTCTTTCTCTGGTTTTTTCTGTTAGTTTTTTAGAGTCATTGATTTCTTCATTATAAAAGCCCTCATTTAAGATAACTCCAGCAATAACAACAGGACCCGCTAAAGGACCTCGTCCTGCTTCATCTAATCCTAAAATAGTTTTATAACCTAAACTCTTATATTTGTTTTCAAATTCTAACATATTATTCTAAAGAGATACGACCTACTAAACCTTTTTGAAACTCTTTTATTAAAACCTTTTTGGTAGTTTGTTCATCTACTAGACCTTCTTTAAATAATAAACCTTTATTGTTTCCAATAATAGAAATTAGCTGAGGATTATCGGGTTCAACATTATATTTTTTAAGAAAGTTAGCAGAGTATTTTTTCATGATTTCTAAATAGTAATCAAAGACTTCATTTATGGGTAGTATATCTTCTTTAATAGAACCGATTAAAGCTAACCTTAAACCAACTAAACGGTCAGTGAACTTGGAATATAATAAGCCAGGAGTATCAACAATTTCAATTTCATCGTTTAATTTATAAATAGTAATAGATTTAGTAAAGCCAGGTATGTTAGCTGTTTTTGCTAAGGATTTATTGACTACTTTATTGATAAAGGTTGATTTACCAACATTTGGTATTCCAACAACTAAACATCTAATAATTATAGATTTAATGCCTCTGTTTTTGGCTTTAATTCTTTTAGTTAAAACCT
>JAISJY010000020.1 GCA_031261365.1 Caryophanales bacterium
CCATATGTTGTTCCATTTCCATACTCCCACCACTTCCAAACATCTTCTGGTAAATGATTAAATAAGGTTGGTGCCCATCTTTCTGCTAACCCATTAATATCATAAACATAACCTTGTTGAGCTAAACTTGTAATTGTTTGAGTTGAACTAGTTGGAATTGATAAAACATCTGGTAAATCTCCACCTGCAATCATCGTGGCTAATTTCTGTCCATCATCGGTAACAGGAGTATCAAATTTAACACTAATACCTGTTTTTTGTTTAATTATTCCACTTATTTGGTCTAAACCAGAAGGAGCATTCCAACTAGCCACATCCACATACCAATCAATAGTATAATTAGTACCCGGTTCAACAAAAGTCCAACTATCATTAGTATCTGGGGTTAAAGGGAAATCAGGATATTCCATAACCGGCATATTATCTGAACCCATACTTAAACTAGGCACAGCAGGTTTTCCCCCTCCACATCCTACTAATAAAACTGTTAACATAGAAACAATAAACTTTTTCATCTTTTCCTCCTTTATCCTTTTAAGGAACCTATCATAATCCCAGACTGAAAGTTTTTCCGAATAAAAGGGAAAAAGAATAAGACCGGTATCATTGATATTATAATCGCTGCTAGTGATAAGGTTTTAGGTGATAATCTATCCATCATTTCAGCTGGCATTCCTTCAGTTAATGTTGAAGTTTGAATAGCCCTTAATAAGAAATATTGTAAAGTTTGTAAATTAGGGCTATGAGTATAAATCATAGTATCAAAATACGAATTCCAATGTCCAATAGCAACCCAAAGAGCCACAGTTGCTAAAACAGGTTTAGCTAAAGGCACAAATATTTGCCAATATATTCTAAACTCATTAGCTCCATCCACAATTGCCGCTTCATGTAATTCATTAGAAATACCTTTAAAGAAACCACTGATAATAATCATATTATAAACCGAATATAAGCCAGGAATAATATAAACTAAAAATGAATCATAAAGACCAACAGTTTTAATAACAAGAAAATAAGGAATTAAACCACCACCAAAAAACATTGTGACAATATTTATCCAATAAAATATCTTTTTAAACTTTAAATTACTTCTACTCATGGCATAAGCCACAATAGAGGTATAAATTAAAGCTGTAACTGTCCCAATTAAAGTTCTACCAATAGTCACTAAATAACCTTTCCATAACCTAATATCTTTTAAAACTACTGTATAATTTTCAAAAGTAAAAACCCGAGGAAGTAAAAATATACCACCTCTTGAATAATCTCTACCTTGGGAAAAAGAACCTCCTAAAACATATAAAATAGGGAAAATACAAAGTATCATAAATAAAAGCATAAAAGTGAAATTAAAGACATCAAAAGGATATATCTTCTTATTTAATTTTGATTTTGGAAACTTTTTATGATATTCCTTTAATTCTTTTTGTTCGGCTACCATTTCAATAATAGCAATTACAGCAAATAAAACAAACAAGATAATTGCAAGAATGAATAAGGTATCTAAAGTATGATACATCTCTAAAGTACCTTCATCAATTTCAATATTGGAAGCATAACCTAGAAATAAAACAATTAATAATAAAATTAAAGAAACTGTTAGAGATATCTTTTTAATTATGGAGCGGTAAGGTTCTTTTAATAGTTTCATTAATAAATACCATTCCCTGTTAATTTCTTAACAATTGTATTACCAGCTATGAGTAATAATAAAGAAACAACAGACTTTAATAAGCCGATAGCCGTTGCATAACTATATCTCCATTTAGGAATACCATATTTATAAATAAAGGTATCTAAAACTTCACTTCTCATAATATTATTAGCATTTTGGAAAACCCAAAGATGTTCAATTCCATTATTTAAAATACCTGCAATGGAAAGAATAAAGAATAAAGTAACAGTCGGCATAATAGAAGGAATAGTTATATATCTTATTTTATGCCATCTATTAGCTCCATCCATTTTAGCTGCCTCATATAAGTCATTAGGTATGCCAGAGATAGCCGCTATATAGATAACTGAACCCCATCCTAAACCTTTTAAAATTGAAGTAATTATTATTAAACCCCAAAAGTATTCTTCACCACCTAAAATATCTATTGGTTTTGGAACTATACCAATTGCCACTAGAAAACCATTAACAAAGCCAGTATCAAAATCTAAAAGGGTAATAAAAATACCACCAAAAATAACCCAAGAAATAAAGTGTGGGAAAAAGGTGACAGTTTGAACTATCTTTTTAAAACGGTCCCCTATTAATTCACTTAATAAGATAGCAAAGATAATTGGAGCAGGGAAATTAATTAATAACTGCAAAAGATTTAAGCCGATAGTATTAAACATTATATTCTTAAAATCTGGGTCGGAAATGAACTCTTTGAAGTTATCAAGACCATTAAAAGGAGCATTAGCAATAGCAACTGAAATATTCAAATAGCCATCACCTTTTTTAAAAGCTAAAACTAAACCATATAAAGGAGCATAAGCAAAGATAGCTAAAAAGACAACAGAAAGCAAAGCCATTAAAAACAAAATAAGATCATTACTTGTCCAAGGTTTATGTTTCTTCAGAATTATTTGATTTATTAAAGTCCCATCAGGTTTAACAACAAGATAATTATCTTTCATTATTTACCTCACTTAAACTGTCCCGAATTATAATTTCACCAGGCAGACTAATATCAGTATTAGTTGAAATATTATTGATTAAATCAAGTAATAGTTTGACAGCTTGTTTAGCCATTTCTGTAATTGGTTGCCGAACTGTTGTTAATTGAGTATTTAAAATAGAAGAATAAAATATATCATCAAAGCCGACTAAACTAAAATCTTTCGGAATACTTAAGTTTTGTTTTTGGGCTATTTCCATAACTCCATAGGCTTGTAAATCATTAAAACAAAAAACAGCACTTACTTTGTTTTTTAATAGTATTAAACCGCCTTCTTTACCTGAAAAATAATTATATTGACCTTTAAAGATATTTTCTTCTTTAATAGAAACATTTATTTCTTGAAAAGCCTCTTTGACACCTTGTAAACGCCCAGCCGAACTATTTAAAGACAAAGGACCTGTGATAACTCCTATTTCTTTATGTCCTTTAGCAATTAATAATTTAGCAACTTCATAAGCCGCGAGTTGATTATTAACATATACTTTAGGAGGATTACCGGGATAAAATCTATCATATAAAACATAAGGTAAAGAATTATAATCTAAAAGTTCTTTAATCTGTTTCCAATTATCATTAACCATAGATTCTGCTGAAATAGTAATAATAATTCCATCGACTTTGCGGGACACTAATAATTCAATATACCGAATATCATTCTTATGTTTTTCATCAGTATTACAAACAAAGACTTCATAACCATTGTTGTTTAATTCTATTTGAATATTTTTAATAGAATCAGCAAAGAAACCATTAGAAATATCGGGAACAATAATGCCAACACTTTTACTTTTTTGAGTAGCTAAAGACAAAGCGATGCGGTTCGGTTGATAATTAAGAACTTTAGCTGTTTCCTTAATTTTATCTTTAGTTATTTGAGGAATACTGTTCTTACAATTATTTAATACCAAAGAAGCAGTTGTCATTGAGACTCCGCATTGTTTTGCTACATCTTTTAATGTTGTATGTTTCATGGTGTTTTTTAAGGGCTTTTTCTACTAGTAAACCGCTTTACTAATATTGTATTATGTTTTTTTATAATGTCAAATATATTTTTATGTATTTTAAAAACAACTCTTAAATGCTTATATTTCTAGTCAAACAACTTATATATCTTCTTGTAATCTTAAAATGTGTAATTTTTAATTCCTTTAAAATCTTCTAACTCAATAAAAGATTCATCTCTTATACTTAAAAACCTTGAACTTTTATTCCTTAATATTGTTTTAACTTCTTGCTTTGTTTTGCTAACACATAATATTTTAAAATTATAAGAAAAGACTAAAGTAGAAAAAGGTATAGACTGAGTACTCCTTACTGTATTACCAGACTTAAAATGTTGAACTTTTGATTCTAAAAATTGCCCTATTTTTTCGTTTTGTCCAAAGGCTAAAAACAATAAATCACTAGCATTTTTCCAAACCGCCAAAGCTAAAAACAACTTTGTATCTTTAAACGCTTGGCTTTTTTCCAAAGTTGTATCATTAAATGTTGCCCGCCAAGTATCAGCTGTAAAACTTGCTGATTTAACTTCTAAATATACATTCTCATCTTTCATTTTACAGTCAAAGCCGTGTTTTTGAACATTAACATAATCAAATCCTAAATAATGCCCCACTATCGAATCTCTTAACTCATTAATAAATGTATCTGTATCATTTTTACCAAACTTCTCTTGAACTTTGGTTACTTCTTGTAATACTTCACTACCTTCAACCATAAAATTACTATCTATTGGCTGATAATCTCCTTTATCAAATAAATCTAATTTTTCATTATTCACAATTTATCTCCTTAAAAGTTATCTCTTTAAAACTATTTACTATCTTATTCTTTTGGCAAAAAGTATTAAGTCTAAACTTTAATATTTCAACCACATTCGGTTGCAATTTTAATTCTAGACACTTTTTATAGACCTCAGTATTCGGATGAACATTTTCATTTAATTGTATCAAAACACATTTTAGGTTCATTTTAAGTTCTTCATTTACTTCTAAAACTGCTTGTCCTGTTGTTCCTGAACCAGCAAAATAATCCATGACAATATCATCTTTTTTAGTAACTAATCTAATAAAATATTTAATCATATCAACAGGTTTAGGAGTATCAAAAAGTCCATCTAAGCCAAGTTTCTTTAAATCATTAGTCCCAAATCTAGAATAAAAGTTTAAAATAGAAGGAGCATTATCTTCACTTTCTTCTAAATATTGAATTAAATATGGTCGTCCCGCTTTAAAAGATAATCTATTATTGTGATAAAGTTCAATAAACCTTTTATCACTTGACCAACCTCTTGATTTTAATGGTTCAAGGTGAAGATTAATTTCAGGAATATCAACTGTTCTTGGTTTGCCAGGTGTAGATAAATCTTTAGCAAAGAAAATCTTACCGTCTTTAGATAAGTTATTATAATTATTTAACCAAGTTATGCCATAATCATAACAATATTTTTTAACTAATTCTTTCAATAATTTATCAGCCGAAGAATACCCTTCTGAGTTTAATTTATTTGTAACCTCCATATATAATTTATTTATCATTTCATAATCTTCGGCTATTTCAGTTCGACTAATCTTAAATGGTTGAACTTTGCTAATATCTTTAGCATAACAAATTATATATTCATGAATTGTATTTATAAGTCGAGCATTACTTCTTTGAGACTGTTTTGTAATAAAACTCCCAATAAAGTTTTCTTTACCAAAAATACTATCACATAATGTTTTTAAATTAGCTAATTCTGAATCATCTATACTAATAAATATACAGCCTCTATCGTTTAAAAAAGAATATGATGCTTGTATTCTTTCATTCATAAACTCTCCCCAAGCAATACTTGTTCTTCTATCAGAATAAGAAAAATTCACTTGGGTATTATAAGGAGGGTCAATATAAATAAATGAAACTTTTCCTTTGTATTTATTATAAAAGTTTATATCTTGCATTACTTTTAAATTATCACCAACAAAAATATTATTTTCCTTAATATTAAAGTCTAATAACTGATTTTCTATTCTTCTGCCAATATTATCATCGTTTGGAAGTTTTTCATTACTAACATTCGTTATATTTTGTCTTAACTCGTTCATTATTTCTTCCTCCTATTTAATCATATCATTTTAATAAACTATAAAATACCAACTATCTTATATATTAAGTTATATATCGTCTCTAATATTTTACCATTTTTTAATATATTGATAAAAACTATTTGTTTAAACTAAAAGAGGAAACATCTCTATTTCCTCTAATCAACTTATTTATTTGATTTTCTATATCTTTCAACTAACTTGTCGCCTTTACCAGCACAACAAGCACATTCACCACTAGGTTGTTTCTTTATTCTTTTATAAATCGCTCTACCAACTATAAACCCCACAAAGATAACAACCAAGCCTACTATTATTATTGTTTCCCACATATTATGCCAACTTTCTTCTATCTTTTCTAATATTAATATCTCTAATTAAGAATATTATTCCAATAGTTACACCTGCAAAAATAAATATTGTCCACCAATATGTCCCAACTAGGTAAATCAATGAAGAAACGATATAAGATGTACCTAGCCAGAATAATATTGTTGTCAAGAACTTTCCTTTTGGTAATTCTGCTTTAGCCGTTGCCACAGCCGCAAAACAAGGAATTGTTGTCATATTAAAAACTATAAACCCTATTAAACCTGGAATAGTAATATTTGTAGCTTGTATCATTAAACCAACCGCTGTAATACCTTGTTCATCTAAATCACCAACTGTTATAGATAAAGCACTCGCGATAGTAATTGCTAAAGTTCCAAAAGTTGCAATAACATTTTCTTTAGCAATTAATCCTGTAATAGCCGCGACCACAAAAACCCAACCCCAAGTAGATAATTGACTACCAAAACCTAATGGAGTAAAAATAGGTAATAAGATTTTCCCAATACTTGCTAAAATAGAATCTCCCATATCAGCATCTGCTAAAAAAGAGAAAGTCCAAGAGAAGTGTGAAATAAAGTAAATAACAAAGGTTGAAGCTAATATAATTGTAAAAGCTTTAATAACAAAATGCTTTAATTTCTCCCATAGATGAACTAATAAAGACTTTAATTGAGGAATATGATAAGTCGGTAATTCCATAATAAAAGGTGGAACAGGACCTCTCATAACGGTATGATTCATAGCTATAATTGCTACTATAGCGGTTAACATTCCAATTAAATACATTGAAAAAGTAATAACATCAACATTACCAATACCAAAATGTGCCACTAATCCTCCTGCTATAGCTGTTAATATAGGTAATTTTGCTCCACAAGAAAAGAAAGGAATAACTCTAATAGTTTTAATCTTTTCATTTTCAGTTGCTAAAGTTCTAGTATTTATAGTTGCAGGAACAGAACAACCAAATCCCATAACCATTGGTAAAATAGCTCGACCTGAAACACCAAACTTTCTAAAGGCTCTATCTAAAATAAAAGCAACTCTTGCCATATAACCTGTATCTTCTAAAAAAGAAAACAAAAAGAATAAGGTTAATATTTGAGGAATAAAAGATAAAACTGCTAATAAACCTGCTAAACCTCCTTCAATTAATAAACCGTGTGCTACTTCTGGTAATCCTGACAAAGCCACATCTAACCAATTGTATAAAAGAGTACTTAATGAATCAACAAAATTAAACAAAATAACACCAGGCGAATTAATGCCTCCATTATAGAACAAACCTTCAAAAGGAGTACCAGCAAAAGAAACAAAATTTTCATCAACTATACCAAAAGCCCCTAAAAGAAATAAATCTTCGGAAAATACTAAAACAAACATTAAAAATAAGATAAGCAAAAACAAAGGTATTCCAAACCATTTATGTGTTAAAACTTTATCTATTTTATCAGAAGTAGATAATTCATGATTTAAAAGATTCTTCCTAACTAAAGCAGGAGATAAATGTTTATTAATATATTTATATCTAGCATCCGCAACTAAAGCCTCAAAATCAGTTCCAAAATCTTCATTTTCAAAAGTATTCTTAAACTCTGTCACAATTGGTAATAATTTAGGGTGATTAGCTACTTCTAATTCATCTTCTTCGGCTAATTTAATAGCATGAAATAAAGGATTATCAACTTCTAAACCTTTAAAAGCCGTCGCGACATCTTTAATTAAATGAGTAATAGTAGACTTTTCTAAAACAGTAAAAGCTTTTCTAGGTTCTCTACTTACTATTAAAGCTTCTTGCATTAATACTTCTATATTTTCTTGTTTTAAAGCTGAAATCGCGATAACAGGAACTTTTAAGATTTTATTTAAGACTTCGGCATTTATTTTATCACCATATTTATTAACAACATCTATCATATTTAAGGCTACTACAACAGGAATATCTATTTCTAATAATTGAGTTGATAAATATAAGTTCCTTTCTAAATTAGTAGCATCAACAATATTAATAATACAGTCTGGTTTTTCATCTAAAATATAATTTCTACTTATTACCTCTTCGGAAGTATAAGGAGATAAAGAATAAATACCCGGTAAATCAACAACAATTATTTTTTCTTCTAACTTCTTATAAACTCCATCTTTTTTATCAACTGTCACCCCAGGCCAATTACCTACTCGAGCTGTTGACCCTGTTAAAGTATTAAATAAAGTCGTCTTTCCCGAATTAGGATTACCAACTAAAGCAAATCTTTTCATTTCTTACCTACTTCCAAAGTAATATTATCAGCTTCAACTAATCTTAAAGTGAGTTCATAATTTCTAACATTTATTTCAATTGGGTCACCCATCGGTGCTTTCTTTCTTAAAAATATATTAGCTCCAGGAGTTATACCCATATCAAAAAGTCTTCTTCTAATATGCTTTTCTCCCTCTACTTTAATAACTATTCCTTCTTCTCCAATAATAAACTCACTTAATTTCTTTTGCATAATATCCCCCTTTAACCATAGTTAGTCTTAACTAACATTAATATCTTATCACTATTTTTTAGACTGTCAACAAGAAAGTTAGCAGTAACTAACATTTTTATTTTTAAAAGTGTTTTTAAGATTTATGTTATACTAAATATATGACCATTAGTAATACTAATAAGGAAAGTAGTGAAGACTATTTAGAAGCCATACTTTCTTTATCACTAGAAAAAAAAGAAGTTAGAGCCACTGATATTGTCAAATATCTTAACTTTACTAAACCTAGTGTTTCAGTTGCTTTAAAAAAATTAAAAGAAAAGAAACTTATTGAAATTAATCCAAAAAACTTTATTTCTTTAACCGATGAAGGTCTTAAAATTGCTTCTTCTACTTATGAAAGACATTTAATTATTAGTCGTTTCTTTACCACAATTGGAGTTAGTGAAGAAATCGCTTTGCAAGATGCTTGTAAAATAGAACATGACTTACACCAAGAAACATATTTAAAATTAAAAGAATACTTAGAAAAAAAATTAGGTATTATTTGTAAATAACTATCGTATGACAAGAAGGAATTGTTGATTTCTTTTTAGTAGAACAACCACTTAAAGCTATTAAAACTAAAAACAATAAAATTACTTTTTTCATATAATCTTTTCTAATAAAGTTTCTATCTCTGCTAATTTCTCTTGACTATGCCCTTGCTCAATAGATTCAACAACACAAGTATTTAAATGATTTACAATAACTTGCTTTTGAGCTTTTTTAAGTAAAGAAATAGTCGCGATTATTTGATTAGAAATATCAATACAATATCTTTCTTCCTCAAACATCTTAATAACAGAATCAATTTGTCCTTTAGCAATTTTTAAAGTATGTAAAGTATTAGAGCAATGCATTATTTAATACCTACCACTGTATAATCAGTACCATCTAAAGACTTCAACAAAACTTCATTTGCTATTTCTTCTTTTAATTTAAGAATCGCTATTCCTTTCTTTAAATCAACATCAACTTTCAAAACTCTTTCTAATTTGCTTAATGCTTCTTTGACATGCATCGCACAATGTTTACAACTCATCCCTTTAACTATCAAAACCTTTTTCATATTTACCCCTCTCTATATTTTTGCCTTAAAAAATCTTAATCTTAAAGCATTTAATAAAACTGAAACTGAACTAAATGCCATCGCGGCAGCAGCTATCATTGGACTTAATAAACCTTTATCACCTAAAAAAGAATACAATATTCCTCCTGCTATTGGAATACCAATAATGTTATAAGCAAAAGCCCAAAAAAGATTTTCTTTAATATTAATAAAAGCTTTTCTACTTAATTGAATAGCTTTAACAACATCAATTAAATCACTTTTCATTAAAACAATATCAGCCGATTCAATAGCTACATCTGTTCCTGAACCAATAGCAATACCAACATCAGCTTTAGCTAAAGCAGGAGCATCATTAATACCATCTCCAACCATTGCTACTTTTTTACCCTCTAATTGTAATTTATTAATTTCATTACTTTTATCAGAAGGTAAAACTTGAGCTAATACTTTACTAACTCCTACTTCTTTGCCAATAGCCTCAGCTGTTTTTTGATTATCTCCTGTTATCATAATAACCTCAATACCATTGTTTATTAAAGTCTTAATAGCAAGATAGCTAGATTCTTTAACAGTATCAGCTATGGCAATAATTCCTTCTAATTTATTCGCAATACTAACATAAACAGGAGTCTTTCCTAACTTTGCTAAATCATCATACTCCTTTAATAAAGTAACCTCAATGTTATGGCTTGTTAGTAGTTTTTCATTACCTATAAGAATTATTTTATCATTAATAATGGCTTCAATACCCATCCCTGTGATAGCTTTAAAATCACTAACTTCTAATAAATCTAATCCTTCTTCTTGAGCCTTTAAGACTATGGCTTCTCCTAAAGGATGTTCACTCCCTTTCTCAGCTGAACCTGCCCATAATAATAATTCCTTTTTATTTATGTTACTTATAATATCTACAACCACCGGCTTACCTTGAGTAATAGTTCCTGTCTTATCAAAAACTACTGTATTTAATTTATAGGCTGTTTCTAAAGCATCACCACTTTTAATTAAAATACCATTTTCCGCTCCCTTGCCAGTTGCCACCATAATAGCTGTAGGAGTTGCTAAACCTAAAGCACAAGGACAGGCAATAACTAAAATAGAAATAGCTATTTTTAAAGCAAACTGTAAATCTCCTTTAATAATTAACCAAACAATAAACATTATCAAAGCAATACCAAAAACTATTGGAACAAAGATACCAGAAACTTTATCAGCAATTTTAGCAATAGGAGCTTTTTTACTTTGGGCTTCTTCTACTAATTTAATAATTTGTGATAAAGCTGTTTCTTCACCTATTTTAAGAGCCTTAATCTTTAATAAACCATTTTTATTTAAACTAGCCGCATAAACATTATCATTTGCTTTCTTACTAACAGGCATACTTTCACCTGTCAACATACTTTCATCAATAGCCGAATTACCACTAATCACAACTCCATCAACAGGAATACTACTGCCAGGTTTTACAATTAAAACATCATTTATTTGAACATCATCAATAGAAATAACTATTTCTTCTCCTTCTTTTTCTAGAATAGCTGTTTTAGGAGCTAAATTAATAAGTTTCTTAATGGCTTGACTAGTTTTGCCTTTACTAATACTTTCTAAAGTTTTTCCTAATAAAATAAAAGTAATGATAACTCCAGCAGTTTCAAAATATAAACTAGGTTCTAACATATTTATTAAAGCATAAATAAAAGAATAAAAACTATAAATAATAGCCGCACTAGTTCCCAAAGCAATTAAAGAATCCATATTCGGACTACATTTAAAGATAGCTTTAAAACCATTAAGATAAAATCTAAAACCGACTACAACAATTGGGACAAGTAAAATTATTTGAGCTAAAGAATAATTTAAAGTGTTATGCATTGGATTTAGAAAACTAGGAACCGGCAAACCTAACATTGGTCCCATTGCTAAATATAATAAAGGTAAAGAAAAAACAGCTGAAATAATAAACTTAATTAATAAAACTTTTATCTCTTTTTCTTTTCTTTTTTGGTCTTCATCCCTCGTTTTACTCTTTTCAATTAATTCATAACCATTAGCTTTTATCTCTTTTTTTAAGACTTCTAAATCAAAAACTCCAACTTCATAATCAAGGGTTAATTTTTCAGTTATTAAATTAACAACCGCTTTTTCTACCCCTTTTTCTTTTTTGGCTATCTTTTCAACTCTTGCCACACAAGAAGCACAAGTCATTCCTTTAATTGTATATGTCTTTTGCATAACTCCTCCTAAATTACCTTAATATATGCTTTCCGCATTCCCATCCAACAAACATAAGTAAATTCACCTTTTTTAGTCGGTGTAAAATTAATAATATTCTCCCCTATATGTAGTTTAATGTTCAAATTATATTCCTTAATAATAAACTCCTCATTACAAGAGTTTAAATCTTTAGAAGAAACATTAATTTTCCAATTAACTAATATATTTTGATTAACTTGAATAGATTTATACTTACCATTTTCTAAATCATAACTAACTAATTGTTGATTATCATTTATAACAGCGATCACATAATTCTTATTATCTTTAAATAAAGCATTAACATTTAAACCTAATAAATTAGTTCCATTTGAAAACATAAACAATGATAAAAACATAATAACAGATGCTGATATATACATAATTTTTTTAGAAAAGTTTCTAGTAAATATATTAGCTAAACTCCCTAATAAAAACATTAAAGGAACAGTTCCTAAAGCAAAAATAAACATAGAAAGACCACCTAAATACCAACTACCAACTGCTAAAGCATAAATCTGCATTGTTTGTAAAGGTCCACAAGGCATTAAACCATTTAATAAACCCACTATAAAAGGACTACTGTTTTTTAACTTTTGATTATTTATAATATTAGCAAACCTTTTAGGTAATCTAGGTGTTATTTTCTTTAAAGAAGGAATGATATTTAATTGAGAAAGCCCCATCAATAACATTAATGTTGAAGCTATAACAATAATAATACCTTTACTAATAGCATTAAAAGAAAAAACAGAACCAATTCCTCCCACAATAATTCCAATAATAGTGTAAGAAATAACTCTCCCCCCATTATATAATAAAGTACCTTTAAAGTTTACCTTACTGTTGCTTTTATTAATAGACTGTGATAAATTAATCGCTCCACACATTGCCAAACAATGGAAAGAGGTTAAAAAACCAATAACAAATAACATAATTAATTCAGTATCATTATTTTGAGGACTAGGAAAAACATTTAATTTTGTAAATAATTCAAAACGGGAAAATATTATAAAAACTGCTAAAAGTATAATCAAAATACCACTTAATAAAGCTGTGTATTTCATAACACTCTTCTTTTTACTAATAGCAAAATCTAAAGAATAACCTTTTTCTTTTAATAATAAATCTATTTCTTTAACATTTATAATATCAACATCGTAAATTATCTTTAATAAAGAAAGATTATAATTAGCAGATACACTATTTATACCATTTGTATTTAAAAGTAAAGTCTCTATTGTTATTTCACAATTAGGACAACTCATACCTTTTATTTTATAATACTCTTCTTTTATATTCATATACCCCTATCCTATGGGTGAGGACATATAAATTATAACAAAACAAAAAAAGAATGCAAGATTATTCTGCTTCTATATCTTTTTCTGGGGCATCTTCTACTGTTTCTGGTTCAACTTCTTGTAAAGTTCCAGCATCTACTAAACTTTCTTGAACTTTAGCTTCTTGAGCAGCTTTAAGTTTTTCTCTTCTTCTTTCATCGCTGATAGTGAAGTAGAAATAAATACCAGCAAACAATAATCCGATTAAGACATCTCTTAAAACAGCAGTTTGAACTTCTGACATACCCATAACTGTAGCAAAATCTAAACCATTTTGTCCAGCAATTATTAATAAAGAAATTAATTCAGCTAAAACAATTTCAATAACAACTGCAATTCCAATAATCAAATAAAGGTCTTTGCTTATTTTACCTGCATTAAACTTTTTATAAACGAAAAAGAATAATATTACAGAAAGAGCAGCCGCCCAGCCTGAAATTAAATCTAATGCAACATAAAACAAAATCCAAACAGCAACACCTACTAATGAAGCAGCTAATCCTAATAATA
>JAISJY010000064.1 GCA_031261365.1 Caryophanales bacterium
TGATGTCAATAGTAATCCAACCGTCTTCTCTGGCGCTTGCAGGATTTGCTGTGGTAGGATTTAATTTATTCGTATCATAGGCGGTTGAAACTTTCACATCGGCAAAATTAGATGTAAAGTTTTTTACAATAATGGTTTGTGTTTTGTAATTAAATCTATAAGTTAGTGTTCGTACTTCTTCAAGAACGGCAGTGACATTTGTGCCAGCGTTTGCTAATTCATAGTTTCCTATCTCGGTCTTAATTTGGTTTAATAAGGTTTGGACACTTTCTGTTGTTGCTTCAACCTTGGTGCCGTCTTCAAATGACAAACTCTTACCACCTGAAACATAGCCACCAGCATTTCCCGTATATTCACTGTAATTTTTTTCTTCACCTTGTACTGAACTCTCAACCTCAACTTTGATTTTTACGACCGCTTTGTTTTCACTAGTAACGCCTCCACTGCCACCGAAAAGATTACAAGCAGTAAGTCCTGTTGCCATAGCAACTGCCAACATACAGTTTGCCAAAAACCTAAACAACTTTGAATGTTTTAGTTTCATTTTGATATTCTCCTTTTTTAATTCTGTCCATTTCATATTCTTTTGAGTATGGGACATATATAACCTTCATTCTTATAATTTACCATATTTTTTATCATAACACAACTTTTAATTACTCCTAACGCCACTTTTCATTTTAATTGACATGATTTATTGAATAAATGTAACTTTTTAATTTGTTTCTTTTCTTTTTTATCGTTTCTCAATTATAATGCGATAATATATACATAAAGGGAGGTATAACAATGAAGGTTACCATTCTAAGAAAAGCAAATATTAAAACAAACGCCTATGGGACAAGAAAGTCGCCAGAGCAACAAACTAAAACGCAAAGTAATATGCTTAATTTTATGCTTAAGTATTTATATCCTCTTATGGCAGGATTAACATTTTTTCTAGGAATATTATTTTTGTTTATTAATGTAGTATTAGGCATTTTCTTTATTATTTTAGGAGTTGGTATAATTATATTAGGAAGATATATGCCAAAGATTATTGAAAAATTGAAAGTAAAAGTTGGTGCAAATAATATGGACCAATATGATTTCCAATATGAATTTAGTGAGACAGAATTAGTTGTTACGGCTTTACTAGAAAATAATCCAATAAGAAATAATACTTATTCTTATGCCAACTTACATAATGTTGTGATTACAGAAACAGAACTTCATATTTATATTTTTAAAATGACTTATTATTGCTTTGATATAAATGAAGAAAAAAATAAAATGGATGAAATAATACAGTTATTGAATACAGCAGTACCAGAAAAGATTAAAAAGTATAAAGATTAACGCTCTATTAGTTTAACTAGCAAATGAAACGATGATGATAATAAGCGAAGTTAATATTAATAAGGCAAAGATAATTCCAAATAAAACAGGGCTTCTTTTTTCGGTATTAGTAAAAGACACATATTTCTTTGTTCCAAAATTATTTGATAAAATGCCCCATTCTGTATCATATAAGTTTAAAGATAATTTTTTTTCTATTTCAGATATTAATATCATTTTACTTCTATTTAGTTGACCATAATTTTCTAGAAGATTTACCCAAAAGAATGTAATTACTATGCCAATAATAGATAGTCCAAATACGATAAACCAGACATAAGTTCCTATTTTATTTAGGACAACAGAATCTGATTTGAATGTTATAAAAGAGGCAGTTAAAGTTATTAAAATTGAACAAAAAGAGACAAAGAATGTATTAACACTTTGTCTGCGTATTACTAAATCTTCGGAAGTTTTTAAATATAATTGATATTGTGTAAAGACAGATGTTTTATTTTCATTAAATAGTTTATCAATTGATTTTTTAGCTAAAAGTTTTTGTATTTTGCTAATACAAATATTGAATTCATTAGACCTAGAATACATATCTGTATTTTTTTTAATTATCGTTTCGTCTTCTAAAGGAGCAACAATGACTTTGTCTTTAAAGTTACTAGTAAGTTTTTTTGGCAATTTATAACTTTTATTAAAACGATAGGCAAATACATCTAAACCTCTTTCTTTTGCTTGGTCAATTTCCCATAAGACATTTGTGTTCTTATCTGTGTCTTTACCAACAAAACAAATTACCATAATGCATTTATCAAGCTTCTTTTTTGCGTCTTCATGCCAAGCATCTCCATCTTTTTTGCTTGCAAGTAATGAAAAAGATATATCAACATATTTTGTCATTTTATTTAATTTTTTTTCAACTTTTGCTCTGTCAACGCCTCTATGAATTACGAAAATATTTTCTTGTCCCATTACATTCCTCTCAATTATTATAATGCAAATTGTTAAATAATGTGTTAATCATTGTTTAGTCAAAACCGAACACTCTGTTTTGTCATTTAATTCACAAAGATAAGGAGGATTTGCTCCTTCTCGGCTGACCGTGATACTTGCTACTTTTAAGCAAAACAATAATAATTCTTTCAATTCTTTTTCATTTTGTTGAGGTTTATATTTAATAATATAATAAATAAAAGCCCCCATAAAACTGTCTCCTGCCCCGATAGTATCAATGACTTTACTTAAAACACAAGATAAAGCAATAGATTTAACTTGCTTATTTTCTTGATAATATAAAATAGCCCCACTTTCACCTTTAGTTAAAATAAATAGTTTAATTCCCAAAGAAAAAAGATTAATTGCTACTTTGAAATAGTCGGTATTTGGGTATAAGAAATCTATGTCTTCATTAGAAGCCTTTAGATAATCAATATAAGGTAAATAGGAATTAAATATCTCTTTACTAATTTCATAAGGAGGGTTGATTTCTTTTCTGATATTAGGGTCAAAGAAAGTAATAACTCCAGCTTGGTGAGCTTTTTTAGTAAAGTCTTGAAACTTTTTAGATTGATTGTTTTCTAATTGAAAAGCAGAAATTGAGCCTAAAGATAAATAATCAACATCAAAGGAATTAGGAGTTATATTTGAACTATAAACAAAAGAATAAGAAGCATTAAAATCATCATCTAAATAAACCATTGAGCGATTAGTTTGCTCATTTATTTGTAAATCTATTTTTATATCATCTAAATCTATTTTCTCATTAACAAATTTGCCTAATTCATCTTGAGGATTATAAGTAGTTAATAAGGTTGGAGGCATATTAAGCCTACTTAAAGTTAAAGCTACATTGCAGGGACTACCCCCTAAATATCTCTTTTCTCCTTTATCACTAATTGTAATATCAACAATTAATTCACCTATTACTAAAATATTAAAGGTTTGTTTTTTCAAAGTTTTAGCAAAGGAATATCTAAAGTTAGACAATAATAAAGTTTGTGAAGCATGGTAGATATCTGGTTTACCATCCCAAATAGTTGTTGATAATTTGTTTTGGGCATCTAATTGATGTTTCCAAGAGCCATCTTTTTCTA
>JAISJY010000136.1 GCA_031261365.1 Caryophanales bacterium
CTTATTAAAGCTAGAAGTGAAAAATATGCTGTCGGTGCCTTTAACATTAACAATGTTGAATGGACAAAATCAATTTTAGAAGTTGCTCAAGAGTTAAACTCGCCTGTTATTTTAGGAGTTACTTCTTCGGCGGCTAAATATATGGGAGGCTGGAATACTGTTGTTGGAATTGTTAGAGGTTTATTAATAGATTTAAAGATAACTGTTCCTGTTGCTTTACATGTTGACCATGGTTCTTCTTATGATGTTTGTAAATCAGCTATTGATGCTGGTTTCACGAGTGTTATGATAGATGGTTCACATTTTGTTTTAAGTGAGAATATTGCGGTTACTAAACAAGTTGTTGAATATGCTCATCTTAGAGGGGTAAGTGTTGAAGCTGAATTAGGTAAAGTTGGGGGACAAGAAGATGATGTAGTTGCTGAGAATATGTATGCTGATAAAGATGAATGTTTAGAATTAGTTTCTAAAGCTGAAATAGATTGTTTGGCTCCAGCTTTGGGTAGTGTTCATGGACCATACAAGGGAGAACCAAAATTAGGATTTAAAGAAATGGAAGCTATTAATGATGCTTTAAATATGCCTTTAGTTTTACATGGTGGTAGTGGTATTCCTGATTTCCAAGTTAAAAGAGCTATTTCTTTAGGAACAGCTAAAATTAATGTTAATACTGAGTCTCAACAAGCTTGGACTGCTATTGTCAGAGATGTCATCAGTAAAGATAGTAAAGTTTATGACCCTAGAAAAATAATAGGTCCTGGTCAAGAAGGTATTAAAAATGTTGTTAGAACTAAAATAACTTTGTTTGGTTCTGTTAATAAGGCTTAGATGATTTTAAAGGTAAATAAAAAAAAAATTAAATTAAAAATAAATAAAAAGACTACGCCCTTTGCTTTATTTGAAAATCTTTCTAATGAGCATAAAGTTGTTTTTTTAATTGATGAGATATTTTTAAACTTGTTAAAGAAAGATAATATTATTGCTTTAAAAGGTGGAGAAGAAATTAAAACTTTAAATAAATATATTGATATTATTGATTATTTGCAAGAGTTAAATCTAGAAAGAAATGATTATTTAATCGCGGTTGGAGGTGGAACAATTACCGATTTAGGTGGTTTTGTGGCTTCAACTTTTAAGAGAGGTTTGAATTTTATTAGTGTTCCAACGACTACTTTAGCAATGATAGATGCAGGTATTGGGGGCAAGAACGGTTTAAATAATGGAGTTAAAAATGTTTTAGGAACCTTCTATCAGCCTCAAGAGATTTATTTAGATTATAATCTTTTAAAGAGTTTGCCAGAGAACATTTACTATGATGGTTTTGTTGAGGCTTTAAAAATGACTTTATTAACTGATAATCAAGACTTATCTTTATATAATGATGTTAGAACTCATGAAAGAGAGATAATAGAAACAGCTATATTTTCTAAAATGAAATATGTGGAGGAAGATGAGTTTGATAACAAAGGGAAGCGAATTGAATTAAACTTTGGGCATACTTTAGGACATGCTATTGAGGCTTATTGTTTACATCATAATCTTCCAATAAGTCATGGTCAAGCTGTGGCAACAGGGATGCATTTTATGATACGGGATTTATTACTTAGAGACAAAGTTAGAGATATTATTAATAATAGATTTAAGATATCTTACTTTACTGATTTTGTTTTAGATGATTTAAAACAATATTTAGTTAATGATAAAAAGAAAGAGAATAATTTGTTACAATTAGTTTTCTTAGATGGTATTAAAGATGTTAAAATAGAGAAGTTAAGTGTTAATGACTTTATAGAATATTTAAAAGGAATAAAAATATGAGTTCAATTATTGGTAATTTAATTAAGGTTTCTTTGTTTGGGGAATCACATGGGGAATTAATAGGAGCAACAATTAATGGTTTAGAAGCAGGTCTACTTATTGATGAAGCTTTTATTGAAAAACAAATGTCATTAAGAAGAGCCAAAGACTTTTTATCAACTCCAAGAAGAGAGAAAGACAAAGTTGAAATTGTTTCAGGTGTCTTTAATAACCGCACAACAGGTGCCCCCTTAACTGTAATAATAAGGAATGAAAATGTTAATAGTGAAGATTATTTAAAAGTATTTAGACCAGGTAATAGTGAGTATCCTTTGTTTAGTAAGACAAATAATAATTTTGATTATCGGGGTGGAGGGCATAGTTCAGCTAGATTAACTGCTCCTTTAGTTGCTTTAGGAGCTATTGCTTTAAACATCTTAAAGAGTAAAGGTATTTTTATTTATTCGCATTTGAATAGTGTTTATAATATTGAAGATAAAACGGCTTTTAGTTTTGATAATTTAAAGAGATTAGAAGACGATTTTATTCCTGTTTTAGATCCTTCTTTAAAAGAAAAGATAGTTAATTTAATTCAAGAAACCAAAGAAGAAAAAGATTCTTTGGGTGGAGAATTACAGACTGTTGTTTTTAATGCTCCTATTGGTTTAGGTAGTATGTATTTTGCATCTTTAGAGAGTGTTATCTCGGCTTATTTGTTTTCTATTCCTTCTATTAAAGGTGTTAGCTTTGGACAAGGCTTTGGATTTGCTCATTTAAAAGGTAGTCAAGCCAATGACCAAATGGTTATTAAAGATGGAGTTCCTACTTTTTTATCTAATAATAATGGAGGTATTTTAGGAGGTGTATCTAATGGAGAACCGCTTATAATTAATACTGTTTTTAAACCTACTTCTTCTATTGGAAAACTTCAACAAACTTTAGATTTTGATTATCAAGAAATAGCTTTAGAATTAAAAGGGAGACATGACCCTTTAACTATATTAAGAGGAAGAGTTGTGGTTGAATCTTTAACAGCTTTAGCTTTATTAGATATTATTGTTCAAGAAAAAGGAAGAAAATGGATGAGTGTTTCTTAATTGGGGAGAAACTTTCTCATTCTTTTTCACCTCAAATACATAATTGTTTTGGAAATCATTCTTATTCTTTAAAAGAGATAAGTAAAGATAATTTAAAAGATTTTGTTTTAAGCAAAGAATACAAAGGACTTAATGTTACTATTCCTTATAAAGAAGTGATATTAGATTATTTAGATGTTTTAAGTCCTTTAGTTCAAGAGATAAAGTCTTGTAATACGGTTGTTAATTTGCAAGGAAAACTTTATGGTTATAATACGGATTATGCTGGTTTTGCTTATTTAATTAAGAAAAATAATTTTGAAATAGAAAATAGTCGGGTTTTAATATTAGGAACAGGGGGAGCTAGTAAAACTGTTGCTTATTATTTAAAAGAAAAAGGTTGTCAAATCTTTTTTGGAAGTCGGAATAAAACAGAGAATGCTTATTTATATTCGGAGATTTATAATTTAAAAGTTGATTTTATTATTAATACAACTCCCATTGGAATGTACCCTAATAATTATCAAAGATTAATTGATTTAAAGAGATTTAATAATCTTAAAGGAGTTATTGATATTATTTTTAATCCTTTAAAAACTCAATTATTAGTTCAGGCAGAGGAATTAAAAATTAAGCATTGTAATGGTTTTTTAATGTTAGTGGCTCAAGCGGAGGAGGCTAGTAGGCTTTTTGGTTTTAAATCTTCACTTAATATTGATGATGTTTATTTAGATTTACTTAGTAAAATGAAGAATATAGTTTTAATAGGAATGCCAATGGCAGGTAAAAGCAGAGTAGGTAAAAGATTAGCTTCTTTTATAAAAACAGAGTTTGTAGATTTAGATGATTATATTCAAATGAAAGAGAAAATGTCAATTAAAGAGATATTTATTAATAGGGGTGAAGAATATTTTAGGAAGGTTGAAACTAAATGTTTGAAACTATTAGCAAATAGGCAAGGTTTAGTTATTGCTTTAGGTGGGGGTATTGTGGAAAGTGAAGAAAATTATAATGTTTTAAAAGAGAACTGTTATATTGTTAATTTATTAAGGAATTTTGAACAATTAATATATAATAGAAGGAGACCTTTGATTAATAATCAAGATGATTATTTAAAGTTATGGGAAAAACGGCAAGGTAAATATGAACATTTTGCGGATGTTACTTTCTTAAATCAAGGGTCTATAACTACTCTTTGCCAAAAAATATGGGGGGCTTTTTGTGAGAATATTGATAGTTAATGGGGTAAATATTAATTTATTGGGTTTAAGAGAACCTTTGATTTATGGTCTTGTTACTTATAAACAACTATTAAAAAATATTAAAGAGTGGAGTCATGAATTAAGTTTAAAAGTAAAGGTAGTTCAGTCAAATCATGAGGGTAAATTAGTTGATTTTATTCAAAAGTATAAAAATGTAGATGGTATTATTATTAACCCCGGTGCTTATACTCATACTTCCATTGCTTTATTAGATGTCTTAAAAGCTGTTAATAAACCGAGTATTGAGGTTCATATTAGTGATGTTTCTGAAAGAGAAGCATTTAGACAAGTTAGTTATATTAAAGAGTATTGTTTTAAAACTATTAGTGGGCAAGGCATACTTGGTTATAAGAAAGCCTTGAAAGAGATAAAAGAAAACATAGAAGGAAAGAACAAATGATTATTAAAATTAAAAGCACGGCTAAACCTGAAGAGATAGAATTATTAACTAATTGGTTAACTATTTCAGGTTATCAAATACATAATGCTAGTAGTAATAATGTTAAAATATATGGTGTTATTGGGGATACCTCGCTTTTAGACATTGATAGAATTGTATCTTTTTCAGCAGTTGAAGAAGCTCACAGAGTTGCTACACCTTTTAAGAAAGTTAGTAGAGCTTTTAAGGAAGAAGACACTGTTATTGAAGTTAAAGGACATAAAATAGGAGGCAATAATCCGGTTTTTATTATTGCAGGTCCTTGCTCAGTTGAGAGTTATGAAAATCTAAGTATGATAGCTAAAATCGTGCAACATATAGGGGCTTCAGCTTTAAGAGGTGGTGCTTATAAGCCTAGAACTTCGCCTTATGCTTTTCAAGGATTACAGAGTAAAGGGGTTGATATTTTAAAAAGAGTTAGTTTAGAAGAAAACATTATTACTTGTAGTGAAATTATGTCTAGTGATAAATTAGAAGAGTTTGAAAAGAACATTGATATTATTCAAGTTGGGGCAAGAAATATGCAGAACTTTGAATTGTTAAAAGTTTTAGGGACTTCTAAGAAACCTATTTTATTAAAGAGAGGTTTAGCGAGTACAATAGAAGAGTGGTTAATGAGTGCAGAATACATAGTGGCTAATGGTAATCCTAATGTTATCTTATGTGAAAGAGGTATTAGAACTTTTGAGAAATATACGAGGAATACTTTAGATGTTTCAGTTATTCCTTTAGTTAAAAAGTTATCTCATTTACCAATTATTGTAGACCCAAGTCATTCAACAGGTAAAAGGGATTTGGTTGAGGCTGTTTCTTTGGCAGCTATTGTGACTGGGGCAGATGGTTTAATAATTGAAGTTCATAATAATCCAGAGTGTGCTTTAAGTGATGGAGCTCAGAGCATTACTTTTGAACAATTTGAATCTTTGATGAAAAAGGGTAGAAGAGTTGCTGAAGTTATAGATAGGAAATTGTGAAATGAATGTAACAGTAAGTTCAGGCAAGATTAAAGGTCAAGTAAAAGTTCCTTTTAGTAAGTCTTTTGGGCATAGAGCCATTATTGCAGGTTCTTTGGCTAAAGGAGAATCTGTTATTAAAGGAATTACTTTTTCTAATGATATTAACTATACTTTAAAAGCAATGGAAAGTTTAGGAGCTAAAATAACTAAAAATAAGGATTCTGTTTTTATTAGAGGAATTAATAATATTAATGAATATTATAATCATGTTATTGACTGTGGTGAATCTGGTTCAACTTTGAGGTTTCTTATTCCTGTTTTCTCGGTTTTAGATGGGGAGACTACTTTTATTGGTAAACCTGTTTTATTTAAAAGACCTTTAGAAATATATGAAGAAGAATATAAAAGACAAAAACTTTCTTTTGAATTAAAAGGAGCTAGTTTATTAACAAAAGGAAAAATATCGGCTAAAATATATCGTTTGGCAGGTAATGTTTCATCTCAGTTTATCACAGGTTTATTATTTGCTTTACCTTTATTAGAAAAAAACTCTCAAATAAAAATTGAAGGAGAAATTGAATCTGAGCCTTACATAGATATGACTATTGATTTATTAAAAGTCTTTGGTATTCAAATAGAAAAGAATGGGAATGTTATTAAAATACCAGGAAATCAAAAATATTCACCTTGTAATTATCAAGTGGAAGCTGATTATTCTCAATTTGCTTTTTTTGCAGTAGCTGGAGCTATAAATAATAATATTACTTTACTTGATATGAACCCTTCTTCTAAACAGGGTGATGCTTTTATTGTTGATGTTTTAAAGATGTATGGGGCAGGAGTAGAGGTTCATTCTAATAAAATAGATATTATTAAAGGTTCTTTGAAGGGCTGTAATGTTTCTTTAAAGAACTGTCCAGATTTAGGACCTATTTTAATGGTTCTGTCCTTGTTTGCTAATACTACCGTTACTTTAACTGATATTAAAAGGTTAAGGGTTAAAGAATCTGATAGAGTTAAAGCTATGGTTGATAATTTAGCTTTATTTAAGGCTAAGATAGAAGTTGAAGAGAACTCTATTAGTATTAAACCATCTAAATTAAAAAGTCCGACTGTTGTTTTAAATCCTTATAATGACCATAGAATATTAATGGCTTTAGCAATTTTAAGTACTGTTGTTAAAGGAAAGGTTACTTTTTCTAATTCGGAGTGTATTAATAAATCATATCCTAACTTTTTTAAAGATTTAAAGAACTTAGGAATAGAGGTTATTTATGGTTGATATACTTATTGTTGGCTTGGGTGTTATAGGTGGTTCATTAGCTAAACGGTTGTCATTATCAAACAACATATATGGACTTGACATAAATAAACACTCTTTAGACTTAGCATATAAAGAAGGAATAATTAAAAATAATAGTAATGATGTAAAAGAATTAATTCAAAAGTCTGATACTATAATTGTTTGTTTGTCAGCTCCTCAAACTTTAAAATGGGTTCAAGAAAATAAGATGTTTTTTAATTCAAAACAATTAATTATTGATGTTTTTGGTGTTAAAGGATTTTACTACCCTTTATTAAAAGAAGAACTAATAGGCTTTAAATATGCTTCTATTCATCCAATGTCAGGCAATGAAAACTCAGGTTATGAATATTCCAAAGATGATGTTTTTATTAATGGCAATATGTTAGTTATAGAAAATGAATATCAAGAAGAATTAAATGTTTTATTTAATTTATTAGGAGTTAATAAAGTATCTATTATGAATGTTGATGAACATGATAAAAAGATAGCTTATTTGTCTGGTTTACCTCATGCGGTCTCTGTTTCTTTATTGAATATTGAAAAAGATACTGATTTAAAAAGGTTTTCTGGACCTTCTTTTAATGATATGACCCGTATTGGCTATATTAATTCTGATTTATGGAGTTCTTTATTTTTAGAAAACGCTTATTTGCCTGAATATCTTTTAAAATTGGAAAAAGAATTAAGAAGAATGAGAAAGTTAATTCAAAATAAAGACATTTCCAAAATAAAGAAAAAACTTGATAGTTCTCGGAAGAAAAGAAAAAAGTTTAATGATAACAAATGATATTCAATTAGTGATAGATAGTCTTCAAGAAAACAAAGTTGTTTGTATACCTACTGATACTGTTTTTGGTTTAGCAGTTAGTTATAATAAAGAAGGGTTTGAGACTTTAAAGAAAATTAAGAATAGAGAAAATAAGCCTTTTTCTTTATTAGTAAAAGATTTAAAAATGTTAAAAAAATATTGTGTAGTTGATAATAAAGCTCAAAAGATTATTAATACTTTTTTGCCAGGTGCTTTAACTATTGTTTTACCTTCTTTAAATAATGAGACTATTGGTATTAGAATAATTGACCACCATTTTATTAAAACTATCTTTGAGCAAATTGATTTTCCTCTTTATTTAACTTCAGCTAACCTTTCGGGTGAACCTCTTTTAAATAGTTTAGAAGAAATAGAAAAAGTGTTTCCAGATGTTTTAATTATTAATTCAAATCATTTAAATGGGATGCCTTCAACTGTTGTTAAACAAGATAAAGATAATTTGCTTTTGTTAAGAGAAGGTAGTATTCCGTTTTGTGATATACTAAATATATGGAAGGAAACAAAATGAAAATAGCAATAGGTAGTGATCATGCTGGATTTGAAATGAAAGAATCCATTATTAATTTTTTAAGAAATAACAATTATGATATTGTTGATTTTGGTACATATAGTAAAGAAAGTACTAATTATGCTAAATATGGGATTATGGTGGGAGAAGCGGTTGTTAATAAACAAGCAGATTTTGGTATTGTTATTTGTTTTAGTGGGGTTGGTATTTCTATTGCCTCGAATAAAGTTAGAGGTGTTAGAGCAGGTTTATGTGTGAATACTATTGATGCTAATTTAATTAGGGAACATAATAATGCAAATGTTTTAGCTTTAGGAGCTAATAAAACAGATTTAGAAACCGCGAATGAAATAGTAAAAGTGTTTTTAACTACTCCTTTTGCAGGAGGAAGACATCAAAACAGAATAAATACTATTACTGATTATGAAGATTCTAAATTAAATGATGTTGAAGTTTTTAATCTTATTGATAAAGAATTATTTAGACAAAGAACACATCTTGAGCTTATCGCGTCTGAGAATATTGTTTCAAGAGATGTTTTAAAAGCACAAGGTTCTATTTTAACTAATAAATATGCTGAAGGTTATCCGGGCAAAAGATATTATGGTGGTTGTGAAGAGATAGATAAAATTGAGACTTTAGCTATTGAGAGAGCTAAGAAACTTTTTGGGGCTGAACATGCTAATGTTCAAGCACATTCAGGAACTCAAGCAAATATGGTGGTTTATGCAGCTATTTTGAACTTTGGTGATACTGTTTTAGGAATGGATTTAAAGGCTGGAGGACATCTTTCTCATGGTTCTAGTGTTAGTTTTTCTGGTTTGAATTATCATTTTATTTCTTATGGATTAGACCCGATAAGTGAAGAAATTGATTATAATGCAGTTGAGGAAATTGCTTTAAAAGAGAGACCAAAACTTATTGTGGCTGGAGCTTCTTCTTATTCAAGAATAATTGATTTTAAAAGGTTTAGAGAAATTGCTGATAAAATAGGTGCTTATTTAATGGTTGATATGGCTCATATCGCGGGTCTGGTCGCGGTTGGATTACATCCAAGTCCTGTTCCTTATGCTGATTTTGTGACTTCAACTACTCATAAAACTTTAAGAGGACCTCGAGGTGGTTTGATTTTATGTAAAGAGAAATATGCAAATCTTTTAGATAAAAAGGTCTTTCCTGGTATTCAAGGTGGTCCTTTGGAACATGTAATCGCGGCTAAAGCGGTTTGTTTTAAGGAGGCTTCAACTGTTGAATATTTTGAATATATAACTCAAGTATTAAAGAATATAAAAGCTTTGGAAAAGAGTTTAAAAGAAGAAGGTTTTAGAATAGTTTCTAATGGTAGTGATAATCATTTGTTAATGGTTGATTTAAGAAATACTTCAACTTTAAATGGGAAAGAGGCTGAAGACTTATTAAATCAAATTGGTATAACAACTAATAAAAATGCTATTCCTTTTGACCCTCAACCGCCTAGTAAATGTTCTGGAATAAGATTAGGAACAGCTTCTTTGACAACTAGAGGTTTTAAAGAAAGAGAAATAGAAAAAGTTGGTAAATGGATTAGTTTAGTTTTAAAGAACCCTACTAATCAAGAAATATTAAGACAGGTAAAAGAGGAAATAGAAACTGTTTTAGTTCAGTTTCCAATTTATTAGGAGGTAAAAATGAGTAAATATTGTCCAAAATGTGATTTAGAGTTTGATGACCAATTATCAAATTGCCCTAAATGTTCAGCATATATAACTTTTGATGGTCAAGTTATTGAATTAGATACTAAAAAAGAGGAAGTGATTACAGAAGTTGATGATGGCTATCAACAAATTAATACAGAGGAATTACTAGCAAGACTAGGACCTAACTTTCAAAAACATTTTACTTATTTAAGGTTATACTTTTTACCTAAAATATTAGCAGGTACGGCTATCTTTTTCTTTAGTTCGCCTGTAACTATTCTTTTAAGCCTTTATTCTATTTTTGCTTGTATTAAATTAATAAAAGATTACCCTGAAGTTGATGGAAT
>JAISJY010000147.1 GCA_031261365.1 Caryophanales bacterium
TCAGGAAAATAATGAAACTAATTTATCAAGGTGAAAGTTTAAGAATTGATAAATATTTACCAAATGTTTTAGGAAAAAGCCGAAGCCATATTCAAAAATTAATAGATTTAGGTTTAATAAGTATAAATGGGAATACCGTTAGTGCTTCTTATAAAGCTCTTGAAGGCGATGTTATTGAAGTTCAAGAAGAAACAAAAGAAGAACTAAACTTAAAAAGTGAAGATATTCCTTTAACTATTTTATATGAGGATGAAGATTTAGCAGTTATTGATAAACCTAAAGGTATTGTTGTTCATCCGAGTTTAGGACATAGTTCTGGAACTATTGTTAATGCTATAAAGTTTCATTTTGATAAATTAGCTAATGATAGTAGTGAGTTTAGACCAGGTATTGTTCATCGTTTAGATAAAGATACTTCAGGTGTTCTTATTATTTGTAAGACAGATAAAGGAATGCAGTCTATTCAAGAACAATTACAGAGTA
Organism: Caryophanales bacterium; assembly: GCA_031261365.1. Taxonomy (GTDB): domain Bacteria; phylum Bacillota_I; class Bacilli_A; order RFN20; family JAISJY01; genus JAISJY01. The sequence goes on from JAISJY010000147.1 coordinate 484, forward strand.
AAGAATGTAAAAGAACTTATTTAGTTTTAGTTCATGGGCAAGTTCCTTTTGATACTTTTAAAGTTGATGCTCCCATTGGAAGACATATAACTAATCGGCAAAAAATGGATGTAGTTAGACAAGGCAAGGCATCTGTTACTAATTTTAAAGTATTAAAAAGGTATTCTGACTGTTCATTATTACAATGTGATTTAGAAACAGGACGAACTCATCAAATTAGAGTTCATCTACAATATGCTAAATATTTTGTGGTTGGAGATGCTGTTTATGGTAAGAATAAAGATGATACTTCTTTAGGACAATACTTACATGCAAAAAAAATAACATTTCGTTTACCAAAAAATGATAAAATAATAAGTATAGAAAGTAGAATTCCAGACTACTTTCAAGAGATGTTAAATCATTTGGAAAAATATGGAACTTTAAAAGGAGGAAATGAATAATGGATGAGATTTTTGAGTTTATTAGAGAAGCTGATGTATTTTATTTAGCCACTGTTAGAAATGGGAAAGCAAGTATTCGCCCTTTTGGAGTTATAGAGAAAATTAAAGGTAAACTTTATATTGCTACTAATACTGATAAAGAGGTTTATAAAGATTTAATTAATAATAAATCATTTGCTATAAACGCGGTTTTAAGTCGTGATACTATTCGAGTAAATGGAACTGTTATTGAGCATAAGGATGAGGAAATTAGAGAGATATTTTTCAGTGATTTCCCATATTTATCAAGTATGTATTCTAGTAGTTTAAGTAAGTTTGTAGCTTTTGAATTAGTTATAGATTTAGCTTATATTGAGAAAAGTGACCATTCTAGACATATAATATGTTAAAAACTATTCCTTGGGTTGATTATTTTATGGGTGTGGCTAAATTAGCTTCTTTAAGAAGTAAAGACCCACATACTCAAGTTGGAGCATGTATTGTTAATAGTGAAAATAAAATAGTCTCAGTTGGTTATAATGGTTTGCCAACAGGTTTAAAAGAAGAGAATTATCCTTGGCAAGAGATAAATGGACAATTACATGAAACTAAATATGCTTATGTGGTTCATGCTGAACTTAATGCTATTTTAAATACAAATCGGAATAGTTCTTTAAAAGGTACAACAATTTATACTACTTTATTTCCTTGTAATGAATGTGTTAAAGCCATTATTCAAGCAGGTATTAAAAAGATAGTTTATTTAGAAGATAAATATCAGAGTAGTCCTCCGATTATCGCGGCTCGTAAAATGTTAGATGATGCTGGTATTATTTATGTACAAGTTGCTTTTGAAAACATTGAAATAAAATGGAAAAGTTTATCTTAACTATCGATCAAGGAACTACTTCTAGTAGAGTTATCTTATTTGATAAAAAAGGTGATATAAGAGCAAATTGTTTTAAAGAAACTAAACAATATTTTGAGAAATCTGGTTGGGTAGAGCAAGACCCTGAAGAAATATATAATGATGTTAAATATTTAATTAATAAGGTTCTAGTAGATAATAATATTTCTTATACTCAAATAAGTGGAATTGGAATAACTAATCAAAGAGAAACAACTGTTATTTTTGAAAAGAAAAGTGGTAAGCCTATTCATAAAGCAATAGTTTGGCAGTCTAGACAAAGTCACTTAATTTGTCAAGAATTAATTAAAGAAGGTTATGAAGAAATGGTTATTAATAAAACAGGTTTAGTTATTAATCCTTATTTTTCAGCTTCTAAAATATTATGGATTTTTGAAAATGTTCCTAACTCTTTAATCAGAGCTAGTAAGGGTGAATTACTTTTTGGAACTATTGATACTTGGCTTATTTATAAATTAACTAATGGTAAAGTTCATGCAACTGATTATTCAAATGCTTCGCGGACAATGTTATTTAATATTCATGATTTAAAATGGGATGAGGAGTTATTACAAACTTTTAAAATACCGAGACAAATACTACCGACTGTTTATGATTCTAGTCATAACTATGGGTATGCTACTGATTTATCAGAACACTTAGTTGCAATAACAGGTGTGGCAGGAGACCAACAAGCTGCTTTATTTGGGCAGTGTTGTTTTGAAAAAGGTGAAGCTAAAAACACTTATGGAACAGGTTGTTTTTTATTAATGAACACAGGTAATAAAGTTATACAAGCTAAAAATGGTTTATTATCAACTATTGCT
>JAISJY010000191.1 GCA_031261365.1 Caryophanales bacterium
GAAAATTAAGATAATTGATCTTTCTGTTCATCCAAAAAATTATTACAAAAAATAATCAAAAAATTTCTAATATACAAAAAGAGGAACTGTGAGGAGCAAATGAGGAGCAAACGAGGAGCAAAACCTCTTTCAAAACATTTTGATATAACTTTTAAGATATTAAAAATAATATTTTCATATTGCTAGGCAAGAACTCGGCAAAAAATTACTTATTATTTTTAAAAAAGAATACATGTAAAGCAATTTCCTTAATATTAAAAAACTATACTTGATAAACAAACATTTATTTTGGTGGTTATTAAAAGATAAATTATTCCCAAAAGTAAAATATAAATGCTATTATCTATAATATAGTAGAGAAAGGAAGAAACAAATTATGAGAAAAAAATTATTAATTATGGCAGTATTATCTTTTATTGTTGTATCACTATTTGGATGTACTTCTAGTAATGATGTTCATTTGTACACAGATGGTAATTTAGTTGCTGAAAAAAACAAAATTAAATATACTTTTAGTGAAATTACTTTTCCAAACGATTATTATGAATCTTCTTATGACCAAATTAAAATAACAATAAAAATTGAAAACAACACTAAAAAACAATTTATTGTGAACAAAAAGGATATTATTATTTATAGTGAGAAAAGCAAGGTTGAAGAAACATTTTATATTAATAGAGGAAATGAAGATAAAGGTGAGAGTGAAGTATTTGTTAGCCCTGGTTTATCAAAAGAAATTAAATTGAATGGAGTTGCTAGTAAAAAGAAAGAAAATCACATTTTGAAAATTAATGGAATTGCTCTGTTTTTATACCCTAAAAAACTTGGAAAAGTAACAAAAATTGAGTATCATCAAGATGAGCAAACATTTTATCAAGATGCTATTATTGGTGCTAGTTGGGAACCATATGAATATGTTGACCCTTCTAAAACAAAATATAATATGCGGTGGTACATGGATGAGCAGGGGAAAAATGAAATGTATGATTTTAAACAAGTAGAGGAAAATATGGTTTTGTATTCTGTTTATGAACTTTTAGAAATTTATTATTCTACTTATGGCACAAATTACTTGGGTCCATCAAAATATGTAATTACAAGTATAAACTATTGTCCACCAAGCGGAATTATTGTATTACCTATAAATATGCTAGTAGATGATGTTAATCTACAAATGTATGGATTATCTGTTAATCTTGATTATTGGTTTGACTATAATAATGTATATTCTCGTCTCAATACCTTTTATGTTCCGAAAGAATATGAATATTTTAAATGTGAAAAAAATGGTATTAACATATATTTTGAAGGTAATAGCTCGCAGTGGAGTGCTATCAATAATTCTAGTGGTGTAGCATTTAATATGCATTTTAATCAAACAATGCCGAACTCTTAATCTATTAGTAAATATAACTTAAATAAAGGTAATTTAGAAATGGTAGAAATTAAAGTGGAAGACTTTAATATACTTATAGATAAAAAAGAAAAGTATATTCAAATTAATGATGTTCAAGAAGTTGAAAAATTATTTTTATTAATTAAAGAAAAGTATAAAAATTATCAAATTGATTTTTGTTACCATAATAATATACCACCCAAGATTGCACTTAAATCTATTGGGGCGATTCTGCTTGATGATTCATTGGAAATGAAGTTAGAAAAAAGAAATCTTATTAAACAGACAGATGATGGGATTATTAAAGTCACGAAGGATAATTTTGAGTTATTTGCTAAGTGTCATGACACTAAGAGTCTTAATATGTATTGGAATAGTAAAAGAATTTTTAGTACATTAGATGATTGGAGTATTTTCATGATTCTAGCTAATGGTGAAATAATTGGATATGTATTGACTGCAATATGGAATTTAGAGGAGGCAGAAATATATGCACTTGTAATGCCTAATGCTATGGTTGGAATAACTTTATTATTAAAAGCTGTTCAAGATGCTTTTAATAGAAATCACAAAAAGATGTTGTTTATGGTGGAAAATAATACATTAGAGCATTTATGTTCTTTGGAAGTTAGTTTTAAAGAAACTGGCTTTTACCAGTCCTATAGAATTACTCTATAAGACATTTAGTAACTACAATAGAAATTTAAATACATAATAAAAACCAATTTTCTTTTGAAAAAATTTAGAATAAAAATCATTGGTATTATTGTAGATAATAATGAATAAAATAATTTTAATCATTGTAGAATTACAGATAAGTCGGACATTGGAGGCGATAAGTCGGACATTGGAAAGAAAAATGTTATAATTGTTGTATAGGAGATGAAAATATGAAACTAGATGATATTAAAAGAGAAGCATTAAAAATTATCGAGAACGGACAAGCTGAATCAGATTGTATTGAATATAAAAAATCTTCCTTTCAAGCGGATAAAATAATCAAAACTATTTGTGCTTTTGCAAACAATTATATGAAAAGAAACTTATCACTGTTATTTATTGGTATTGAAGAATTGGATGGCGATGATGGAAAAGCAATTCCAAAAAGATCAATTTGTGGTTTTGATGAAGGACAAATTGAAAATATAGAAAATTCTATAAAAAGTCTAATTCCTTTTATTCATCCAAAAGTTAAGTATAACCTTGTTTCTGCTTCAATAGATAATAGATATTTTATTGTAGTTGCTGTTGAACCACAAACTGGTGGTCCTTTTGAAACAACGGAAAAAGCATTAACTGATAAGAGCATTAAATTAAAACCTGGAATGTATGTTAGAGTTTCAAAAGAATCTAGATTAGCAACACCTTCGGAAAAATTTGATTTATTAAAAGATTTTGTTGGATATCATTTTTCATCTTTAGTAAGTGATAAAGCAACATTAGATGATTTAAGCATTGACTATATCAAAGAATATCTTGCAAAAACATCTTTAAAAAGTAATACTAGCAAATTATCAAAAATTGAAATCGCTGAAGCATTAAAATTAATTGACCCTAACGATGTTAATAAAAATAGAGTAACCAACTATGCTGTATTGATGTTTTCTGAACAACCAAATTTATTTATTCCTTATTCATTTTTAGAAGTAATAAGAAATTCCAAAGGCAGTGAAAAAAGAATGGAATCAAAAACTTTTATTGGTCCCATTTGGAGACAAGTATATGCAGTACTAAAATATATTGATGAGACTGTTTTAAACACCTTAACAATTCGGGAAGATAATAAACTTGAAAGTAGAAAGGTAGCAAATTATCCTTATATTACTTGTGAAGAACTTATCACAAATGCAATCGTTCATAAAAATTATGAAAACCCACAATCAATTCAAATATATATTCAAGAAAAAGAAATAATAATTGTTAATTATAACAAACCTTTACCGCCTATTTCTATTACTGATTTAAATACTAAAACTTTATTTCCTAATCGTAGATATGAAAATCCTGAAATTAGAGAAATGTTTAAATTACTAGATCTTATTGAGTCTTAT
>JAISJY010000025.1 GCA_031261365.1 Caryophanales bacterium
TAAACTATAATTTAAAGTTCCACTACCATTAACAATACTTGCTTCAATTTGTAAATCTGTAATAACTTCTAAATCATAAACATCAATATTAGAAGTTGAAATAACCACGATTGCCTCACTTATAGGAGGAACAAAACCTTGATGTTTTAATAATGGATAACTACCATCAGCAAGATACCAAACATCAGTATTAAAATCCGCAAAAGTACTTGCTAACTTCATAGCTGAAGTAGGTAACATATATAATGGATTAGTACTAGGTATCATTGAAGTATAATTCGGAGTACCTAAAGTTTCCATATCTCCATAAACTTCATCTAAAGTTGATTCATTCGCGACCAATAAACCTGCACTTCTCGCTTTATCATTTCCCAAACTTGTAGAAAGATGAGCTAAACCAATAGAATGGTCAATAATGCCTCTATTAACACTAACAATACTTCCAGCACTAGTTCCTGAAACTGAAACACTAACTTTAGAAACACAATTAGAAATTGTTCCTTGATTAATTCCCGCGATACCACCAGACCAACCATTAGCTAAAACACTACCTTCAAAAGTTGTATTCTTTACCACTCCTTGAGTTCCAATTTGAGCAAAGAAACCAGCATTAAATAAAGCATTACCTCTAATATCAATACCAGAAATAGTAAATCCCCGACCATCAAATAAACCATTAAAAGGCTGACCTGGAATTATATTAAGATTTTCTTCTTCAATTTCTGCCACCCCTATCATTGGCCATTGATGTGTTAAAGTAATATGATTAGTTAAAGCATAAGATTGATTTAAATAATTTTCTTCATTAAAAATCGCTAATAATTCTGTCTCATTGCCGATTTCAATAACATTACTAACTTCATTACTGACCGTGAATGGTTTAAAAGCTTTCTTGGTTGGGTCATAAGTTGAAGTAGCTGATATTTGAAACTGTAAACCATCCTCAGCGGTTATTCCCACTGATAAAACAGCATTATTAATTGCTATTCCAGCTACACTTCCTCCAACAATTCCCCAATTAACTGTTTGAATACTGTTTTCTGGTAAACAAATTGCAGTTAGAGGGTAATTCCCTGGAGTCAACACTTCTTGGTTCATTGTGATTTGAACCGAAGTAACATCTTGCACCACATTCACACTACTTGAGCTTGTTGTAACTGAACTTTCTACATTTGAACTGTCTACACTTGAACTTGAGGTTTTAGGAGTACAAGCCGTGATTCCTAAACCTGCTAACAACAATAAACTTACAAACTTTTTCATATCTTTTTTCCTTTCTTTTTTATCCTTTTATTCCCCCCATAGTCATATTATTCATAATAGTCTTTTGAAAGAATATGAATACTATTAAAATAGGTAAAATTGTAACAATCATGGCACTAAACATCTCTGTATAAGCACCCGTGCTTTGCATTTGCTGAGTTAAATTTCTAATTCCCACTGATAAAGTAGGTATATTTTTTAAATAAATTGAAGGAGTTAAATAATCATTCCAAACTCCAATAGAATAAACAACTGCCATCGGTATAATTATTGATTTACTTAAAGGTAGCATCACATGCCAAAACACTTGAAAATCACTTGCCCCATCTACAAAAGCCGCTTCAGCATAAGTCCAAGATAGAGTTGTAAAATAGCCATGCATAATAAAAAAAGTAAAACCAAAACAACCAGAATATAAAACTAATATTCCAATTATTGAATTATTTAAATGTAAACTTTCCATTAATTTATATTGAGCTGGTAAAGTACCAACACTTGGTAAAATCATTGTTAATAATGCTAAAGAATATAATATTTTTCTCCCAAAGAACTTGTATTTAGCTACAACATAGGCAGCACAAGTAGATAAAAAAGTATTTAATAAAGTTGCCAACAAAGTAATTAAAATACTAATTCCAAACATCCCAAAAAGATTATAACCTTTATACTTATAAGAAAAAACCTTAACATAATTAGCAAAAGTAAAGTTTAAAGGTATGCCCCAAATATTAGAAAAGAAATCTTGATTATCTTTAAAACTATTCATTAACATCCAAACAAAAGGAAAGATTAAAGTAACAGCATAAATAGCAAACAGAACAAAAACAATCCACATAATGACAACTGCACTTTTAGAACCTAATACTCGTTTATTCATTAGTAATCTACTCCTTTAAAACAAGAAGATAATAACTTTTTAGTTGTTAAGATTAAAGGCAAACCAATTAAAGTTGCTACTAAACCTAAGGTTGCTGTATAATAAACATCGCCTCCCGTATTAACAGAATCATAAACAATTAAACTAATAGTATAAGTATCAGAAGAGGAAGGTGTTAAAAGCATTGGTTGCATTAAGACCGTGAAAACAGAAGTAATTCCTAACATAAATATTGAAGTTATAGTCGGCCAAATCATTGGAACAACAACATGGAAAAACTCTTGATGCAATTTAATTCCACTTATCTTTCCATATTCTATTACTTCTTCAGGAATACGAGTTATGGCTGTTGTTAATAAGATAATATTAAAACCTAACCCCACCCAAATACAATAAATAAATATCATTATTTGATTAGTTGGATATTCTCCAAAATAAGAAGGAGGCACTTGATTAATATTTAATAAATCATAAAGACCTTTAATAAGAGCATTTATCGGACCATAACTAGAATCAAATAAGAAACTGAAAACCATTGTCAAGACGACTATCGGTAAAATAGATGGTAAAAAATAAACTACTCTAAAAAAGCCAGACAAAGGCACTTTCTTATATAAGAAATAAGAAAACAACAATGATAATGGTAAAATAACAAAACAAGTAATAGGCATATACAATAAAGAATTAAGTAACATTTTTTGAGTTGTGGCATGGTGTAATATTCTATCAAATAAAGTTTTATAATTAACAAAACCTTTAAAAATAGGACCACCTGAAGCCCAGTCAAACCTTTGAAAAGTTAAAAAAACTGTATTGATATTAACATAACCAAAAAATAAAGTAAACTGCAAAACAGGATAGGCTAACATTAAAACTATAAAGAGTATTCTCCCAATATTGATTTTTTTCTTCCTGTTGAGCGTTGCTTCCATTAATTAACCTCGCTTAACCAACCATTCCATTTATTTTTTATCTCATTATAAGCACTTGTAAAAATCTCTAAAACATTCTTTTCTGCAAAGGTATTTGGATTATTAAAATAGTTAGTATTATTATAATAATTAAAGAAAGAAGCATAATATTGCAAATTTTCTGGAGGCCATTCTAAACCAACCTTACCATCTAATCTTAATAAACTATTTGAATATAAATTAAACTTAATTGATTCTTGATTAATCTTAATAACATCTTGAGCAAAAGCAGTTAAATTACTATTAGAAAAATCAACAGTTCCATAATCAAAACCTAACATAACTCCATTAGTTTTTTCTGTAAATAATTTTAAGTTATCATTTCTCGCTAAAAACAATAAAAACTTTTTCGCTAATGATTTATTTTGACTAGTCGCAGGAATAATAATAGAATCACCTGCTCCAACTGCATAATTAACTTTAATCGGCTTTCCCATGTTATCAGTTTTTGCTTCAGCCACAAAAGGACTACTCATTAACCGCATTTTAACTTTACTTGGGTCAATATTACCAGACATTTCTTGTTCAATCCATTGAGCATTTGGAATCATCGCGGCTAGTCCATTAGCAAAATCCATTTGAGCTGCCATATATTGTTTACCAACTGAATCATCAACTGACTGCCAAGGATTTTTAGCTACTAAATTAACCCAATCCCGAAAAGCTTTATATTGACCGGGATAAGTAGTTGGATTAAAGACTTCTGGACTTTCTAATTTTACATATTCATCAAAAAAGTCTGTACCCGCATATTGAGCCCACCAATCAAAAACTAAATAATCCCAATAATAAGTTTCTTGACTCCAAATAAAAGGTTTAATTGTTTGAGCATTAGGTTTATTATCATTCGGATTAATCTTTATTTTAGCATCATAAATTGTTTGACATAAAGTTACTAATTCTTCATAAGTTTCAGGAACTTCCCAACCATACTTTTCAAAAAGTAATTCATTATAAACAATTCCCCCTGCCCCATTAGTCCAAGGAACTTTATAATAATGATTATTAAAAGAAGCAGTACTCAATAAAGATTTTTCAACTTTATCAGCAAAGATAACATCATCTTCTACTACTTGTTCATATAAAGTATCTAATCTTTCTAATTGACCTTGAACGGCCGCTTTCTCCCAAGAAATGCCATGACTAAAAAAGATATCATCATCAGAGCCATTAGCTAACCTCATGGGAATCTCAGAAGCTAAATCTGGATTACTTTCTATCTCAATATGAACTCCAGCATGTTCGCTTTCATACT
>JAISJY010000083.1 GCA_031261365.1 Caryophanales bacterium
TCATTCAAATCTTTTACTCTTTCTTCAATACATTTTCCTCTTTCAATAATAGTCATTTTTAACCCTCTATAAAAGGCTAACAAAGCAAAAAACAAACCTGCAGGTCCCATACCAACTATGAGATAATCTTTTTTAATTAAAGGAGTAAAAACTATTTCTTGGTCTTCATAAAGTTTAAGATTTAAAGTTTCTTTTAAATTAATAGGACTATCAAATATCAAAGAATAAACTACATTTCCTTTGTTTTTTCTCGTATCAAAAGATTTTTTATTAATAATTATATTAAAACAAGACTTAAGAGAAAGTTTTTTTATTAATAAGTTTTTAAGAGTATCAATATTTTCCTCTTTGAAAGTAATTAAATTATGATAAATATATTTCACTCATATATTATAAGACTTATTGCCTTATTTTAAATTATTTGCTAAAATAATTATGGTTAATGATTTAGAAAATGTTATGAAAAGACCTTTTTATTTTAGAAAGGAAAAAATATGAAATACAACAAATTATTAGGTAGAATATATCAAAAACTAATTTACTGTGCCTCTTTTTTTGTGAAATGGGCAAAGCCGACTGTTTTAAAATCCTATGATGAACTTATAACAATTATAACTATGAGACAAATAGATAATGTTTTTTTAGTCACGGATAATAATCTCAGCAAACTTAATTTATATTTACCACTACTCAAGATACTTAAAAACAATAAAATAAAAGTGGTAATTTTTGATGAGGTTTTAGCTAATCCAAGTCTTGAAATCGTCGAAAAAAGTTTAACTTTATATAAAAAGAATAAATGCCACGCTATAATTGCTTTTGGTGGAGGTTCATCAATTGACTGTGCTAAAATGCTTGGAGCTAGAGTAACTAATTCAAAATCTATTCAAAAAATGAAAGGATTATTAAAAATAAAACATAAATTACCTTTGTTAATTGCCATACCAACAACAGCAGGTTCAGGCTCAGAGGGTACTTTAGCCGCTGTTATATCTGATTATCAAAATAAGGAAAAGTTTACAGTTTTAGATTTCAAACTAGTTCCAAAATATGTTGTTTTAGATGCTAGTCTAACTTTAGGTTTGCCTTTATATTCAACAGGAATAACAGGAATAGATGCTTTATCACACGGTATTGAATCTTTTTTAGGTAAATCTACAACTAGAAACTCCAGAAAAAACTCTTTAAATGGTTGTAAGTTATTATTAAATAATTTACCAAAAGTTAAAGATAACAATACGATTACTATTAGAAAGAACTTATTAATTGGGTCATTTTTAAATGGTTTAGCCTTTTCAAGAGGCTATGTTGGTTATGCTCATGGTATCAGCCATGCTTTAACAGCTTTTTATAATTATGAACACGGTTTAGGAATAGCAGTCGCTTTAAAATATGTTTTGGAATATTCTGGAAAAACTGTCCAAAAAAAGATAGGTATTATTTATAATTATGCCTTTAATAAGAAAGAAAAACCACTCAATAGTTATTTATTGTTTATGGAATTATTTGAACAAATTAAAAAAGATTTTAATATTCCAAGTACCCTTTTCGTTGACAAAAAAGATTATTCAAAGATAATTGAACATATAAAGAAAGAAATATTTCCTTTATATCCCGTCCCTAAATATTTAACGAATGAACAATTAATAAATATACTTGATGAAATAGGAGGTAATAATGAACCTAGATAATTTATACAATTTTTATGAAAGTGGTGTTACTTTAAGTGTTAAAACTAGATTATTTTATTTAAAATCTTTTTTAAAATCAATTAAGAAAAATGAAGAATATATTTTAGAAGGACTTAAAAAAGACTTAGGCAAATCATTTTTAGAGTCTTATCAAACTGAATTAACTTTAGTTTATGAAGAATTACATTATTTTATAAGACATCTAAAACATCTAAGTAAGCCGAAGCGTGTACCCACAGGCTTAATAAATATTATTTCTAAAGGTTATGTTTATTCTCAACCTTATGGGGTAGTTTTAATTATTACTCCTTGGAATTACCCCGTTAATTTAAGTTTAGTTCCTCTTATAGCAAGTCTATCTGCTGGTAATGTTACTTTATTAAAATTATCTGAATATTGCCCTAATGTTAATAAAGCTCTCATTAAAGCTATTACAGAAACCTTTGATAGTAATTATGTTAAAGTAGTTGAAGGTGGTAGAACAATGTTATTAGACTTATTAGAAACTAAGTTTAATTATATTTTCTTTACAGGTAGTGCAACAGTGGGCAAAATTGTTATGGAAAAGGCTTCAGTTAATTTAACTCCAATTACTTTAGAATTAGGTGGTAAATCTCCTTGTATTGTTGACAAAACTGCTAATTTAAAAGTAGCAGGAAGAAGAATTGCTTGGGGTAAACTTATTAATAGTGGACAAACCTGTGTTGCTCCTGATTATCTTTTAGTTGAAGAAAGTATTAAAAATAAATTATTTGAAGAAATTAAAAAGAATATTAATGAGTTCTATGATGAACCTTTATTGAGTGATGATTACCCAAAAATGATCAGTAAAAGACAATTTGAAAGAGCCATAAAACTTTTAGAAAATCAAAAGATTATCTGTGGGGGTAAATCTGATATTAATAAATTAAAAATTGAACCTACTTTTGTTGAAGTGAATGATTTTAACTCTCCCCTTATGCAAGAAGAAATATTTGCCCCTATCTTGCCAATTATGACTTTTAAAGACTTTAATGAAGTTATTCCTCTTTTAAAACCTTTAGAAATGCCTTTAGCCTTATATCTCTTTTCAAATAATACTCAACATCAAAAAGATATTATTGAACAATTAAGATTTGGGAGTGGAGCTATTAATGACTGTGTCATGCAAATTGCAAGTAATTCTTTACCTTTTGGAGGAGTTGGTAATTCTGGTATGGGTAATTATCATGGGAAATATGGTTTTCAAACATTTAGTAGAAGTAAAGGTATCTTAAAGAAAGCAACCTATTTTGATATTAATTTAAGATATTTACCGAGTAAAAATAAATTAAAAGCCATTAAAAACCTTATTAAATAATTTAGTTAGCTAAATAAGCACCTCTTTAATTGTTAGTAGTCAATATTTTATTTAAGAAACAGAATAGTTTTTATTTAAAAACAATAAAGATTTATTGCCATATTCTTTACAGATAAAATAGTTCCGTGCAATAATAATGTATATGCGGTCGTGGCTCAGTGGATAGAGCAAGAGTTTCCTAAACTCTAGGTCGGAGGTTCGATTCCTCTCGACCGCGCCAATACCTAAAATTACGGGAAAATAATTTAATATATATGACAAAATAAGTAAACACGCTTTAACAAGTTTTATCTTTATGAATAATAAACTTTTAGAAAGTAAAATATCTAGTTTTATAATTTATTTCGATTGTATAACTAATGTGCATAAAAGCATAAACTTACTCTTGAGATACTTTAAAATGATGTTTGAGTATACTTTTAAAGAAACCAACTTTTTAATGGGAAAAGTTGACAATATTTAATTGTTTATTGTAAAATAATATTATCAAATAAAGAAAAGTACTATATTTGAAAG
>JAISJY010000094.1 GCA_031261365.1 Caryophanales bacterium
TCTCAAGATAGGGTACAAAGTAGATTCACTGATAGTTAGATATTCTGACAAGTCACTTATTAATTTATAACCATAACTTTCTCCTTTACATAATATGGCTAAAACAAATATTTCAATAACTCCTTTTTTTACCTGCGTTTCCATATACCTCCTTTATATATAATATTATACAATGCGTAGTATATGATGTCAATATTATTTTTAAGATATTTATTTTTTCTTCATTAAAAGTATTAATTAAATTGTTTTTTCAATTGCTTATATTTTAATTTAGAGTTTCCATTTATAATCAGCACTAATAAAAAAAGAAGAGCATATGCCAATTGTCCAAAGGTATGGATGCTCTCTTTAGTAATATAATTATATTGCTTTTTACTCCAATGTCCAACATTAATATGACTATTTTTTCCCTTAAATCTATTGCAAATAAAAAATGAGCCTTTTACAGCCCATTTCAAAGTGATATTAATTATTAACTATTCAGATACTTCTTGATGTTCACAACAACAACATTCTTCAACTTTATCTAAATCTTTACTCAAGAAAGGATAAATAAGAGCCGCTAAAGCACCACCAGCCAAAGGAGCTAAAATCCAAATCCATATTTGTTCAAGACTTGTAGTTTCACCTGCAATAGCTTGTAAAATAGCTGGTCCAATACTCCGAGCCGGGTTTACAGATGTTCCTGTTAAACCTAAACCTAATAAATGAACTAAAGCCAAAGTAAAACCAATAACTAAACCCGCTACTTTATTATATTTCTTTCTCTCATCTGTTACTCCTAAAATTGTTAGAACAAAAACAAAAGTTAAAATGATTTCTGCTAAGAAGGCTAAAACATAACTAAGAGTGTCTAACTTAAAACCAGGTATAAATAATGAGCCTATCGGTATCGTTGTTTCTGTTTTTAAAGCATCTTGAATTGTATTTCCTCCTAATGCTCCAAAGTCTCTTAAAATTAAACCTAATAAAGTTGCTCCAATAATAGCTCCTAATACTTGAGCAGAAACATAAACAAAAAACTCTTTTACTGTTAATTTCTTTCTAATTAACATTGCTAATGAAACTGCTGGATTAATATGACAACCTGAAATATTCCCAATAGAATATGCCATAGCAATTATAACTAAACCAAAAGCCAAAGCAGTTGCCACAGTATCAACATCAGTCCAAACTGCCACCCCACAAGCAAACAACACTAAAACGCATGTACCAATTAACTCAGCTAAAAACTTTCTTAATAAGGACATATATTTCCCCCTTTATATAAATATTATATACTAATAATTATGGGATTAATTAAAGTAATTGGTGAATTAATTTTTTCATTCGTTAATAAATTAATGTGAGACTTTTTACTTTTATCTAAAATAATTTCTTTGGGCTCATATAAATTAAAATAACCTTTTAAAGAATGCTTTTCATAAACTCTAGTAACTATTAAAATATAATCTTCTACTTTTAAATCTATATATAATAAGTCTTTTTTAACAAAAGTAGTTTTTCTTAAATTAATTAATGTTTTAATGAATATTAAAAAGTTCTCATCATCTATACTTGTTGTCTCTCTTTTAATAGCTTGTTTTTCAAAAAGAGGAGGCCAAACAGTATCTTGAAACTCTTGCCCTGCATAAATAAAAGGAATGCCTCTTAAAAAGAAAGAAAGAGCAGTCATAGTCTTTAAAACACTACCTTGAACTCTATTAGCTATTCTTAATTGGTCATGATTTTCTAAAGAAGTTAACCTTAAAGCTTTTCTAGCATAAATGTTTTCTTCTTGATTTAATTGTTCTGTCCAAGTAATTAGTTTGTTTTTATCTTTTAAGGTTTCTAACCAAAGAGGGTAATGATTATAATTATATAAACCATCAAAAACTGTAAATGCTTCAGCATCACTAGTCCCCGTATAACCTTGCCTTCTTAAATAATTAATAAAGGAATATTCCACTGCTTCCCCTAAGAAAAAGATATTTTTATTTATTTTTTGTAATTCTTTTTTAGCTTTTATAAAAAACTCAATAGGAATTAAAGAAGAAACATCAAATCTAAAACCATCAAAGCCAAAGATAGTCCAATACTTTAAAACTTCAATTAAATAATTTGTTACTTCTTTTTTAGAATAATCAAAATCAACAACATCACTCCAATCCTTAATTTTACCAATTATCTTGCCGTCTTTTTGTAAAAACCAATGAGGGTAATCCCTCGTTAATTGATTATCAGGCGAACAATGATTAAAGACCATATCAACAATTATTTTTAAGTTTAAGGAATGAGCTTTTTCTATTAAGTCTTTTAAATCTTTTTTATTACCTAAATCTTTTGCTATCTCTAAATAATCTTTAATCGCATAAGGAGAACCGTAAGTTCCTTTTCTTTTCTCTTCTCCAATAACAAAAATAGGTAACAAATATAAAACATCAACTCCTAAATCTTTTATTCTTTCTAAATCTTTATTAAGAGCATTTATCGTACCTTCAACAGAATAATTTCTAATAAAAACTTGATAAATCAAACTACTACTATCAGAATAAAATAATTTCTTCATATATACCTCAAAATTATTATAATACATACCTTTTTATTTTTCATAAAAATGCTAAAATAATTATGTGACAAGCAAAGAAAAGATAATTATTGTAACCAGATACATTATACAAGTTTTATTAATACTCTTTTATTTAGCTTTTATAGGCTTTTCTATTTGGGCTATTTTTATAGCTAGAGGAATATTAAATTGGTTGTTTATTTCTCTTATTTCAGTTCCCACCATTGTTTTTCCAATATCAATTATTATCTTGATAATTTATTCTTTCACTTATAGAATAGTTGACACCCCTAAATATAGTTTAAAGGTTTCCAAAATAAACAAAATAGATAAAATAGCTGGTTTAAGTTTTTTCTTAGTCGTTTTCATTTTTGGTATTTCAGCTTTTGTTGTTGATAAAGATAACAAAACATTCACCCCAGAGAAATGGGCAAATGCTTCGGCTTCTCAAAAAGGTGATATGTACAAAGACTTTTCCAAGAAATACAATATTATTGATATGTCAGAAAATGAAATATTACTCCTTTTAGGACAACCTAATGTATATATAATAAAGGAAGATTATTACAGAGAAGATATTGAGTTTGTTTATAGATACTATGTTGAATTTTATTATATGGATGATAATGTCTATGATATTATGTTTAATGCTGATAAATTAGTAATAGACTTTGATATCTAATATTTAAAGTGTGCTAAAATATTAATAAGGAGGATTAATAATGAAATTTTATAAGTGTGCAATATGTGGAAACATAATTAGTGAAGTTGAAGCTAGAGGTGGTCAGATAGTTTGTTGTGGGCAACCTATTACAGAATTAGTTGCTAAAAGTTCCGAATTAGCGTTTGAAAAGCATGTTCCTGTTGTTGTAGTAGAAGGAAATGTTGTCACCGTTACAGTAGGAAGTGTTCCACATCCAATGCTTCCTGAACATCATATTAATTGGGTAGCAATTCAAACAACTTTAGGAAATCAAAGAAAAGTATTAGACCCAACTAAACCTGCTGTTGTTCAGTTTTCTTTACTTCCTGGTGAAAAGATTATTAGAGCCTTAGAATATTGTAATCTACATGGCTTGTGGGAAGTAGTGCTATAAAGGGTATAGATGTTAGTCAATAATTTAAAGTTATCTTTTTTATTAGACAATTTTATTGCCCACCGTGGCTTACATAATCAGAATATAGAAAAAGATAAAAATAAGTTATTACCAGAAAATAGTTTGGGAGCTTTTCAAGAAGCCATAAATAAAAACTATCTCATTGAATTAGATGTTCATTTATTAAAAGATGGGACTGTTGTTGTATTTCATGATTTCAATTTAAAAAGAATGTGTGGAGTAGATTTAATTATTGAAGATTTAAC
>JAISJY010000139.1 GCA_031261365.1 Caryophanales bacterium
TTCAAACACCTCAAGGCTTTGCTTATGATACAATAATAGAGGCTTATCAATATTCAGATTATCAATATAAAGATGAAGGTTCATTAGTTCAAGAAGTCTTAAAAATTAAACCTTTTTTAGTAGTAGGAGATATTGAAAATATTAAAGTTACTTATGAGAGTGATTTAAAATTAATAAAGGAAATGGAATATGAAAATTAAATCTGGTTACTTAGTTAAGAAAATAGCAGATAGTTATGTGATTATAAGTGTGGGACAAGAAGCAAATTATGATTCAATAATGACTTTAAGTGAGAGTGCTTCTGATGTTTTTAATTGGATTTTAGAGGGTAGTAAATCTTTTGAACCTGACCAAGAAACTTTGCAAGAATATATGAAAAATCCTTTTGTTGAATATTCTTATGAGGAATTATTATTGAAATTATTAGATACTTATGAATTGAGTGAAGAAATGGCTAGAAATGATTTAACAGAGTTTTTAAATGATTTAGAAAGCAAAGGAATATTAATTAGGTGAATATTGCCATACCTGATTTATACCAATTAATAGAAGAATCTTTCCAGAATAATAAGACTGTTGTTATTTCTTTAAAAGGTAAATCTATGTACCCTTTTTTATTTGATGCAGAAGATAAAATAATGTTAGAGAAAGCTACTATTATAAAAAAAAGAGATATTGTTTTATATTTAAGAGATAATGGTAATTTTGTCGTGCATAGAGTTATTAAGATAAAGGGTGATAACTATTATATAACAGGTGATAATCAATATAAATTAGAGATAGTTAAAAGAGAGAACATTAAAGGTAAAGTTATTCAATTAATTCATTTGAAGAAAACAATTTTAGTAAGTAATAAATGGTATCGGTTTAAAGTTTATTTATGGTGTCTTAATCTCTTTGTTAGAAGATGTATTTTAAAGATTATGCATACTTTTTCTAAGAAAGGGACTTATAAACAGAATTAAAGTAAGTAATACTATCACCGACTTTAATGCCATCGTGTTGAGTATTATTAATGAAGAGATCTAATTCTTTTTTAATATCATTTTTTAATAACAAATTATGAACATATAGATATTCCTTTTCAGCATTTTGCATCAGTTCAGGAAAAGATTCATAATGATTTTTAGCAGTGTTAGGCATTTGCCATAGTTCTTTTTTTAAATTAAGATAATCAATTTTACCTTCTAGTTTTAAAGGTGTTGACATAGCATTTATAGTGGAGTTCTTTAAGAAAGTATTAAAGATACATTTTCTAATGCCTATAAAAGAGAAAATAATGAGTTCGGCTAGAACCATCGCTTTATAAGAATTAAGAAAACTATTTTCATCTATGTTTTCATAATTAATACTTTTAGCAAACTCAAAGAATATTTTAGAGATAAGAGCCACATCTTTTTTATTTGCTTTAATAGCATTTATAGGATGAATATGTTTATTTTCTTTTTGATAGAAACGGTCAATATTAGCTTCAAATCTTTGATGGTCAATTAAGTTTTTATGATTTTCTTGTTCGGTTCTATAAAAGACATAAGGGTGGCAATTTCTATCAAGAATATAATGAGAAATAAGTCCTTCCAGATAGGCTAATATTTTATTTTTGTTTTCTAAATCTTTTTGAGCATAATCTAGAAAGAAAAGAAAGAGGTTTAAAGGGTTAATATGATGTAGTAAAGAACCAAACGAATTAATAGCAGTCATATTGTTTTTAGATCCAACAGAGCCATAAAAGAAAAAGGGGTCTGGTCCTTGATTACCTAATAGTTGTAATCTATATAAAGCTTTTTCTTTGGGTAATATGGTCTTATTTTTAGCAAAATTATAATGAGTTAAGAGTGATGGCATAAATATTTTTCCTTATCGTGTTATAATTATAACATATGAGTGAAGAAATTAAAAAGGTTATAGTTAGTGCGTGTTTACTTGGAAAGAACTGTCGGTATAATGGGAAAAACAGTCTTTGCCCTGAAGTTGTTGAATACTTAAAAGATAAAGAGTATTTAGATTTATGTCCAGAGGAATTGGGTATGCTTCCTACTCCTCGTCCACCTGCTGAACTATTAGGAAATAAATGTTTAACGCAGGATGGTTCTGATTTCACTTTTTATTTTGAGACAGGAGCTTATACTGCTATTAAAAAGGCTATTGCTTTTAAAGCAACTGAAGCTATCTTAAAAACGAGAAGTCCAAGTTGTGGTAAAGGCGAAATATACGATGGTACTTTCACCCATACAGTTAAGATAGGTCATGGTTTTTTTTGTGAGAAGTGTTTAACTCATAAAATAAAAGTTTTAACAGAGTTAGATATTATTGCTTTATCTCAAGCTCCTAATGAAGAAGAAGTAAGCGAGAAAGTAGTTGTTGAAAAGGTTAAAAAAGTTAGTGAAATTGTTTTAACTGAAATCATTGAGGATTATATTTTGGAGACTAATGAAGAACAAAAGAGACCGATATTTAAAGGAGATGCTTTAAAGCAAACTATAAATAAAGAAAAAGAATTAGAAATTAAATCAGGAAATAAAGAAAGGATAGAGGAAAATGAAAATATTTATTGATACAGCGAATGTAAAAGAAATTGAAGAAGCTAGTACTTGGGGAATTGTAGATGGTGTGACAACAAACCCTAGTTTAATTGCTAAAGAAGGAAAAAAATTAATTGATGTTATTAAAAAGATTACATCTTTGATAGATGGTCCGATTAGTGCAGAGGTTAGTGAAGGTAAAGCGAATGATATGGTTAATGAGGCTTTTAAATATGCTAGATTACATCAAAACATTGTTATTAAATTACCTTTTACTATTGAAGGATTAAAGGCATGTAAGATATTAACATCTTTTAAGATAAAGACTAATGTTACTTTGGTGTTCTCTTTACCTCAAGCAGTTTTAGCAGCCAAGGCAGGAGCTACTTATGTTTCTCCTTTCTTGGGAAGATTAGATGATTTAGAGAAAACAGATGATTCTGGTTATAAACTAGTTAAATCTATTCATGAAGCTTTTAAGGAATATGGCTTTACTACTCAAATTATATCTGCCTCTATAAGACATGTTAAACATGTGGAACAGTCCATATTAGCAGGTAGTGATGTGGCAACTATTCCGTTTAAAGTATTAAAAGATAGCTATTATCATTTGTTGACAGAGAAGGGATTACAAATATTTGCTGAGGCAAGTAAGAAATAGGAAGAGAAAGTTGTTTTTTGAGTGAAAAGATAGACAAACAGAGAAAGAATGCGATAATTAGATAATAATAAACAGGAGAGAGAATAAAATGAAGACAGATATGAAATGTTGCGGGGGGGGGGCGTATTATTTAAAAAAAGCTCCTGTTAATTTTGCTTTATCAGATGGTTCGGTTAGTAATGGTACAAACAATACTTCTACAGTAAAAAGTTATACTGTTTTTTATTATGATGGGAAAAGGTTATTAAGAACTAAACTTTATGATGATGGATATTTAATTAAAAATCCAATTTCACCCGAGAAATATGGCTATACTTTTTTAGGATGGTATACTGATGTAAAATTAAATCAGGCGGTGATATTTCCAATAGTAGTTCATAGCGATTTAAACTTTTATGCAAAATGGGAAATAATAGTATCCGCAATACCATATCATACAAATGGAGGAGTAGGAGTTGAACTTTCTAAAATAATATTATCTAGACCAATAAAAAACGGCTATTCGTTTAAGGGATGGTACGAAAATAAAACATTTGAAGGCAGTAGAATTAAAGAAATATCATTGAGTGATATGATGATTGGCAAAGAATATTGGGCTAAATGGAAAAAAAGACCTAATAAAACAGGCTTTTATGAAACAAACGAATTTGGTTTAGATAATAATTATTTGTATTTTGGTGAATTTCCGCAAACAGTTGTTGATGATACTCAATTAATTGCTAAACTAACTAATATAACTTCCACAAATATTAAAGGATATTATGAATATAAAGGAAATCAATATGCAAAATTATATGCTGTTCCTGAAGCAATAGAAACAAAGTTTTGGAACGGTTCTACTATTATGGAGGGGATACCTTATTTTTTTAAGGTAGAGCCAATAAAATGGAGAATATTATTTAATTATAATGGAATTGTTGAGTTAATGTCTGAATATTCATTAACAAATAAGAGATTTGATGAAAATTCAAACATTTATGCAGATAGTGAGATAAGACAATATTTAAATGATACTTTTTATAATAATGTTTTTAGTTCTAAAGAGCAGAACGACATCCTAACTACCGATTTAGAAGATGTAGGTACAAGTGATAAAATGTATCTATTATCTTGGGATGATTATTTAGAGCCAGTTTTTGATTTTCAGTATTCAAGATGTTCAAAAGCAACAGACTATGCAAGAGCAAATGGTCTGAATCCTCCTTATTTTTTAGATGGAGGTGTACAATGTTGGACGAGAACTGTTTGTCCTAATAATGATGGGGATTTAAATGAAGTCTATATTGTTATTAGTGGTGATGCTGAAAGTGCTCGTGAATCAAAAATCACCATGGGTATTCGCCCTGCTTTTGGATTAAAAAGTAACATTTTATTTTACTTGTAGAAATTAAAGTTGGTTTATAGTGTTATGGAACACTTAAAAATAAAAAAAGAAAGAAAAAAAGATGAAAAGAAAGTTACAAAAGTTAATTGATGGAAGTGTTTGTGTCAAGATGTTTGGTAACAGCGGAGGTAAAAATGGAAATAGAATCTTGGGATGATAGTAAGGTGCATGAATATGAAATAATAAAAGATACAGAAACAATAAAAAATGTTCAATTAGAATTTGAAAAAAAATTAAAATCAATTTTAAACAAAGAGAAAATAGTAAAAATTGGTTTTCCTGGAAATTCTAAAAAGTTTGAGGGTGTTAAGGTTTATTATAGTGATTATTATCCTGGATTTTGGTATTATACAATCATTTTACCTAATGGTAAAATTTATAATTCTTTTGGTCCTGATAATTCATCAAATTCATGTAAGACACTATCGTTAAAATTGGCACTTAGTACAAAGGCACCATTTTCTAATCATTTTGGAGGTTTATTTCTAAAAAAAGGAGATAATTTTTATATAGCTCATAATGGAACTGTTAGTGGTGGAAAAAAAGGAGTAGGCAAAAGTAATTTTTTGAAGTATTTTAAAACAAAATATCCAGATAAAATGCAAACAGTTGATAATGACAAAAAAAGCATAAAAGTAATTCTTATATCTTGTTTAGAAAATGATTCAATTGTTAATGAAATAGTTGCTTTTATGGAAGTAGTTGAGCAGTTTAAAAGACCTGTATAATTGTTGCAAATTATTTTGATGAGTGTATTTTTTTAAACACTTTAAAAGTAAAAAAGAAAGGAAAGAAAATGAAAACAGTGTTAGAAAGGTTAAGAAGTGGAAGTGTTTGTGTCAAGATGTTTGGTAACAACGGAGGTAAAAATGGAAATAGAATCTTGGGATGATAATAAAATATTAGATTATGTTGAGGAAAAATTAAAAACTATTGATTTAGATGTTGTGCGTAAAGATGTGATAAGAGAAAGAGTTCCTAAGTATCTTTACATTCAGAATAACATTGAAAAAGATATCGATGAAGAGTTTATTAAGAATTATGCTTCGTATTATACAATGAAAAGACGCTGGGCACAACCTTGGAGAAGAAAAAAATATTTTGAGATATTGGTTGAATTACTTACTGGGAAATTAAAAAAAGATTTTCCTTCAATTAATAGAAGAATGAGGGACACAATAGGCTCTACTACTACATTAGTTTATGGAAGTAAGTTATTGGCAACTGTTCTTCCAAATAAATATGCTCCTTTAGATAGTTTTGAAATGGATTTTTGGAATATTTCAAAACCAAGCAGAGAAGAAAAAGAGAATGAAATATATGATAAATATTGCAGAATAGTTGATCAATTAGTTAATAGTCAAACGGCAATACAGTTAGGTGCTTGGTTTAATGAAAAATTTCCTCAGTTTACACAACTTCCACTTATTAAAAAAATAGATATTATTATTTGGCAATTTAGAGCGAATGTCTAATTTATTAAAGTGAGTATTATATGTGTCTCTTAGCTCAGTTGGGAGAGCATAACTTAACCATTTATTTGGTTAGGAGGATCATCAGTTCAATTTTGGTAGAGGTACACATAAGATAATTGAGATAAATTATTTAAGAAATAAAGTTGGTTTATAGTGTTATGAAACACTTAAAAATAAAAAAAGAAAGGAAAAAGGAGGACGCATTAAATGTCTAAAGTTTGTGAAGAGTTGCATGAAGTTTTGAGAAAAGGAAAAAGATTTGATTTTAAAAGTGGTTTTGAGGGTATTCCTTCAAGAGGCATTTACGTATTATTTGAAAAAGGCGAAAAAGGTCATGATGGAGATAGAATAGTTAGAATTGGAACTCATGGAACAAGTGAAGAAAACGATAATTTGATACCTCGACTAAAAGCCCATTCTGGGGGAAGTAGAAAATCAAGTGTCTTTCGTTATCACGTAGGTAGTGCCATACTAAATAAAGCAAATGATGATTATTTAGAAAAATGGGTTGATAAAAAGATTAAATTAGGAGAGTATGGAAAAAAAATTGAAAAGCAAGTTTCGGATTATATTAAAAACAATTTTTATTTTGTTGTTTTGGAAGTGAACACCCCTGAAAAGCGGAAATGTTTGGAATCAAGATTAATTTCTGCAGTTTCAAATTGTCTGAGTTGTAAAGCAAGTGATGATTGGCTTGGAAAATTTACAAGAACTCCAAAGTATGAAATGATAATAAAAAGCAGTCTTTGGAATGTTGACGAGTTATACAAAGATTCGTTAACTAATGATGAGTTAGAAATTATTGAAAAACATTTAGTAAAGAACTAACAAAAATATCGTTGTATGTAATAATAATATAAGTTTTGGAGGAGCGTTATGCCATTAACTGAAGAAGAAATAGAACACCTTGAACTGAAAGAAAAGTTTAAAGATCTTGAAGTAGAAATAAACGATTATATCTATTTACTTAATATTATTGGCTCAACAGATGTAAAGAGTGATAAGTTATTTAGAAAACATTTTTATAAGTTTAATAAAGTCAAGCGGAATGAAAAGTGGAATAATTACTTCTATGGTATCTTTAGTGATATCAAAAGTGGAAAACTTAATGACTTTAAAACAATTCTTGAAAAAGTAGTAAGTGATGGTTGGAATTGTGAATATACAACTATTACTAAAATGCTATCAGTTGTTAATCCTAATACTGTTATTATTGATAAATATACGCTTAATAACTTTAATTTAAAAATGAATCATAAATTAGATAAAACAATAAGAGTTCAATGGATTGTAGAATTATATGAAAAATTAGTTAAAAAAATGCAAGAATTCCTAAATTATCAGCCTAATAAAGATTTTATAGATGCTTTTCATTTATGTTTTTTTGATACTGATTATGATGACATTTCTTATGAGATGAAAATATATTTTGAAATCATTTTTGATTCTCGTTAGACAAAAAAATAGGGGAAGGCATTTTCAACGCATTTTCTTCTTGTAAATTAAAAAAGTTTTTTCTATAATTTTTTCACATTTAAAGGAGAGAAAAAATGACATTAGTAGAATTATTAAACAAGATTGAAAGTTGTGGTGAAGGGTTTGTTTATAGTACCGTTAGAGGATTATCTTTTACAATTAAAAGACATGGGAATGGTTTTGATGTGTTTCGTGATGGTCGTCAACAAAAATGTGTGTTAACTTTAGCTAATTTAGAACAAGCACTTTCTGAATGGCCTGTTGCTGGACCTTCTTATTTTAGTTCAAATATATTTTGTAATTCATACATTTATAGTATACTGAGTATGCATTGTTGAGTCTTCTCAACATAACTATGTTATAGTTGAGTTTTCTTAACTAAACATTTTATTCACGGAGGTGGTGTGTCTTTATATTAATTGAGACACATCCTTTTAACTACGCTTAACAAAAATTAGCTAGTTAATCTATTTAATCACACAGGAAATGTGTAAAAAGGAGAACCAAAAATGGACAGTAGATTAAGTAAATTAAGAGGGTTGGGATGTGAAGTATGCGAAAAAGGAGAGATGGTAGTTGTTAGTAGAAAAGATTACAATTTAGAGTTGACACTTTGTGTGCCAATTGAAGTGCATAGAGAAGAAATGGTGTTTAATGATTCAATACAAACATTGAGTGCAGGGCTTAAAATATTGGAAAATCCAAAATATTTAAGAAGTAT
>JAISJY010000198.1 GCA_031261365.1 Caryophanales bacterium
AGTTGTTTAACCGCGATATATTGAAGTATTCTATTTTTAGCTTTATCTAAACCATAATGGTCATCATTTAAAACTTGTTCCACTTTAGTAATATCTTGTTCATCTTCGGTTTTCTCATACCAAGGTATTTTAAACATCCAATCTAAATAAGTTCTAATAACAGTGTATTCGGCACTTTGTTGAGGTAATCCTTCAAAATGGTCTATTTCTTCTTGAATTCTGGCTCTTATATGTTCAGGGTAAGGATTATTCTTTAACATTTCCCGCATTTTAGCCACATCATCAGATTTACTACTAATATCACCTAATTCTTCTTTAATTGCCTTTAATTTCTCTCTTAAAATATAATCTCTTTGATTATCGTTCAAAGTTTGATTAACTTTTTGGTTTATATTTCTATCTATTTCAATATTTAATAATTCCTCATCTAGCAAATCATTAACAATTTCTAAACGGTTCTTTATATCTAATTCTTCTAAAACTTTCTCTTTAGATTCAATAGATACTTTGGTTAATGAATTAGCAATAAGGTAGGCTAATTTGCTACCATTTAAGTTTTTTAAAGAAGGAAACTCTTTATCTAGTTTTTTAGCTTTAGGTAAAATCTTTTGCAAAGAAGTAACCACATCATTTTCATTAGTCATTAAATCGTATAATTGAATAAAACGAGCTTGTGTAAACAATTCATTAGGTTCATAAGAAAGTATCTTAACAACAAATTCGGGATATAAGACAACTTTAAATTCACTAGGTTTTACTTGAACTAAACGGAGTATTTTACATAAAGTTCCATGCTCATAATAAATTTCTTGACCTGTTTCATTTATTTCTTTTAAAGTAACACATAAAATATAACCGAGAATTTCATCATTATTCATAGCATACTTACAAGCTTCAATAGATTTTTCTTTGACAATATTAAAAGATACTTCAATTTCTGGGTAAGTTATTTTGTTTTTAATTTGAATTATTGGTAATAATTTCTCGGCCATTTAGGTCTCCTTTTAAAAAGTATTGTTTAACTTTAAATAATCAAAAACTTTACTATTAATGATTTCATCAACATAATGTTCTCTGTTTTTCTTGAAAGATTCATTAATTTCTTTCTTTTGTTTAGGGTATTTTGTATAATACACTTCTTTTAATTTACTAATATCTTCATCGGTTGGTTTAATCTCTTCTTTTTTAGCAATTTCTCCAATAATAAAGACATTTTGAATTGTTTTCTTGGCTTGTAAATGAGCATCTTCTAATAACTTCTCTAAACTATAACCACTATACTGCAAGAATAAATCAAACTCAATTTTATATTGTTCTTTTATTCTCTTTTTATAGTTCTCAACCATTTTATCAGCTTCTTGTTTAACTAAATACTCACTTATTGGTAAAGTAGACTTTTCTAAAATAGTAGCTAATAAGTTATCAAAAGCTTTACTTTCTACTTCCTCAATTTTTGTTTTCTCTAATCTATCATAAATTGATTGTTTTAATTCATTAACAGTTTTACTTTCTAAGCCTAAACTAAGAACTAATTCATCAGTTAAATCTGGAGTACTTTCTTCTTCAACTCTAACTAATTCAGTAGCAAAAACAACTTTTGCTCCTTTTAATTCTTCGGCTTGATAATCTTCAGGAAAGGTTAATTCAACATCTCTTTTATCACCTGGTAACATTCCTAATAAACCATCTTCAAAACCTGGAATAAATTGACCAGAACCAATTAATAAATCAAACTCTTCAGCTGAACCACCCGCGAAGGCAACTCCTTCCTTCGTTCCAACATAATTAATAATAGCATGGTCTCCTTTAACTAAACCTCTTTCCACACTCCGTCTAGTAATTTGGTCTTGTAATAATTTACTTATTTCTTTATTAACCTCATCATCTCCGACAATAGTAGCATCCTTTGGAATATTTAAACCTGTATATTCGCCTAATTTAATAGTTGGTTTAGGAATTAAAATATATTCAATAACAGTTTCAGTATCACCTTCTTTTTGTTCTTTAATATCAGCATCTGGTCTGGCAATTAAAGCAACTTCAGGATGAGCTTTTAATAACTCTTGTAAGCCATTATTCATCATTAAATTAACTAAAGCTCTAGAATAAGCTTCCCCATTAACATATTTTTGAGCAACATTAAATGGAACATGTCCCTGTCTAAAACCCGGAACTTTTAAAGTTGGTATTATTTTCTTTGTAGCATCCTCTATAGCTTGAGGCTCTAAAGGTTTGACATCTTCTTCACTATAAGTGACTACTCCTAAAAGTGTTTCTAAGTATTCAGGATGTTGATTTAATTCTATTTTCATTTATTTTTTTCTCCTTTTTTAATTATATCATTTTTCTATTTTTCTTGGCTTATTATATCGGAAATTTTATCAAGATATCTATGTATTTCATTTTCAGAAAGATTAAAACTATTAACAATGTCTTCAATGCTCTCTTCAGATAATTCTAAACTTTGAGCAACTGTGAAAGAAATTGCCATCGCATAACCTTTTATTTCTTCTTTTTTTAATTTTTCAGGAAAGTTATTAATTAAAACATATTGCAAAACATTTTCAGCTAAAGTCGCGAACTTTTCATCAAATTCGGGAACATTTTTATTAATTAAAGTTATTATTGCTTCATTGACTTCAGCATTGAAAGGTTCACCCATTGTCTTCGGGTTAACATAATATTCTTTGCTAGGTTCAATAACCTTAAAAGGAATATCTACTTCTTGTAAACTTAGTAAATCTAAAAGCATAACCTTGAATACTTTATTAAAATCTTTGTTTTCTAAAATAGGTTTAATATATTTCAAATAATTTATAATTTCTCTCTGTCTTAATTGTTTAACAACTAAAGTAAATCTCTCATCATTAAAAGGGCTTCTTAACAATTCTAATAACTCTTCTTCACTAATAATCTCCTCATCTTCGTTTATATTGTTTATTTTATCAAAAGCCTTATTGTAAAAAGATATTAAGTTCTCATTATAAATTGATGAATTGCTGGGATTTTCTAATTCAAAACTAGTTATTTCTATTAATTTTTCATAAAGTTCAGTGGCTAATAAAGCTTCAAAATAGAAAATCTTACTTTCAAATAAATGTTCATTTAATAAATCTTCATAAGTTTCAAAGTCACTAATTAAAGATAGGAAATTGTTTGTTTCATATAGAGCAACTAAATGAGCATAATATTCAAACTCATTTTGAGGTTTTAGTA
>JAISJY010000010.1 GCA_031261365.1 Caryophanales bacterium
ATTCAGCAATTGACTGTTTTTGAACCGGGTCATTTAATTTATCCCAAAAGCCTTCATAAGATAGCATAACACCAGGTAAACCTCCACCCATTTGAACTGTTCTATTATTAGTAATAGTATCGGTATCCATTAAATAACTCCAAGAAGTTTGTTCATCATCATCCCATTTCCACTCGACACCTTCTTTTCCAATAGTTCCCCATTTTGTATAATCAAGGTCATATAAAGTATCTATCCATCTCATAGCTAATTCAGGATATTTACAGTTTGAACTAATCGCGAACATTCCAGGGTCAACAGCATATCTACCACTTAAAAAAGCAGGACCATTATAAATAGAAGAAGTTAAAGGTGGTAAAGCTACATAGTCAGTAGCTCGACTACCTACCACTAAATCTGCCGTTGCATCAAAGAAAACACCTATTGTATCTCCGCTTCTCCCCTCTGCCCATACTTGATTTTTAGCTAATGTAATATAATTTCTATTTAATAATTCATCATTATATAAACCATTTAAGTATTTAAGCATTGATTTAAAGTTTTCTTGTTCTGGACCAAACTTTACTACTCCATCTACCACATCACTATTCCAAGTTAACATACTTAAACCAAAGGCTGAATATAAATAAGTAAGTTCTAAAGCACCAGATAAATACATTGGCTTTTCATCATTTGGATTACCATTGTTATTAGCATCCTTAGTCTTAAACTCATTTAAAACTACTCTTAATTCCTCCATGGTATGTGGCAATTGCAAACCTAAATTATCTAACCATTTCTTATTAATCCAGAATACTCCATCTGAGACATATTTATCACCTTTCTCATGTATTGTTGGTAAAGAATAGATATGTCCATCAGCTGATTTAATAACTCTTTCAATGTTCGGAGTTTCTGCCATACGGGCTTTTAAATTAGGTGCATATTTATCAATTAAATCTTCTAAAGGAACTAATAAACCTTGTGAACCATATTTACTTTCACTAGCTTTAGGAATAAAAGACTTAAAATAAACATCTGGCATACTAGACGGATCTAAAAATGATAAAGGGAACTTCTCACCATAAGTAGTCCAATCATAAATATCAAAATTAAAATCTAATCCTGTTAATTCCTTCATTCTTTTAAAGTATTCATTATTCTTCCAATCTGGACTAAGTGAAGCATGTGAATTACCCATTAGTGTTAATTTAATATCACTATATTCTTCTTTAAGAATTGGATAAGTTCCTGGTTCAGTTACTACTTGGGGATTACTTGGTAAAGATGATGAAGCTCTATTTCCCGTGCAACCAACTAATAATAATCCTGTCATCATTAAACTACTAAACAAAATCTTCTGCATATTTTCCTCCTTTTAACCTTTTAGTGAGCCAACCATAATTCCTTTTTGGAAATACTTATGTGTGAATACACATAGCACTATCATTGGTATACTTGCAATAACAATAACTCCATATTTCATACTCTCTAAAGCATTTAATTTCTCAATAAAATCATCTCCGTAACCAATACCACCACCGACTATTAAATCCATCTGAGAGTTAATTAGTAAACTTCTTAAAATTAATTGTAAAGGGTATTTATTACTATCTTTTAAAAATATCATAGCATCAAAATAACCATTCCATTTAGCGACTGCATAATATAAAATCATAACCGCGATTATTGGCTTTGATAAAGGTAAAACCACAGACCAAAAGAATCTGACATTACTACAACCATCTATTTTAGCAGCCTCAAGTAGTTCATTTGGAATAGTGTTTAAGAAATATGTTCGAGCCAAAATAATATTCCAAACTGACACAGCAGTCGGTAATATCATTGATAAACGAGTATCTATCATTCCTAAATTAGAAATTAATAAGTAAAATGGAACTAAACCACCACCAAAGAAAAGGGTAACAGTATAGAGTTTCATAATAAAACCCTTTGCCACAAAATCTTTTCTACTTAAAGGATAAGCGGCTGTAAAAGTAAAGATTAAACTAACAACAGTGCCGACTACAACATAGAATATAGAATTAGCAAAACCTATCCATATTTCTCTATAACTTAAAATCTTTTGGTAACCTGCTAAAGAAAAAGAGGTAGGCCATAAAATCATTTTGCCTGTTAAAACATCATTTGCGGTTGTGACTGAAGCAGAAATAACATATATTAAAGGGTACATAAGTATCACTAATAAAATACCTAAAAGAGTATAAACTACAATATTATAAATTAAATCAGGATTTATTTTCTTTTTTACCATATACTATGTCCTGTAGCTTTTCTAGCCGTGATATTGACAATAACCAATAAAATAAAGTTAATAATTGAATTAAATAAACCAACAGCAGTTCCAAAACCATAATCAGCATCAATTAAACCGACTTGATAAGTATAGGTTGAAATAACTTGAGAGGCTTCAATATTTAAAGGGTTTTGCATTAAATAAACTTTCTCAAAACCGACACTCATAATACCTCCAACTGCTAAAATCAAACAGACAACAACAGTCGGTAAAATGGTTGGTAAATCAATATGTAGAACTACTTGTAATTTATTAGCTCCATCAATTTTAGCCGCATCATATAATTGAGTATCAACACCTGATAAAGCCGAAGTATAGATAATAGTTCCCCACCCCATACTTTGCCATACTCCTGAAATAACAAAGATAGCTACAAAATAACTTGGTTCAGTCATAAAATTAACAGGGTCTTTACCAAACCATCTTAAAAAGGTATTGACAATACCACTAGCAGGATTAAGGAAAGAAATAACCATTGCTACAATTACAACTGTTGAAATAAAGTTAGGAATATAAGAAGTCATTTGAAATATCTTTTTGAAACGACCATTTCTAATACTGTTTAACATTAAAGCTAAAATAATAGGTAATGGGAAACCAACTGCTAAGGAGACTAAACTTATAATTAAAGTGTTACCGATATACTGCGAAAAATAATAAGAACTGAAAAATCTTTGAAAGTTTTCAAAACCAACATTTGGACTATTTAAAATACCTAAACTTGAGTCATAATACTTGAAGGCTAAAATAATTCCATACATTGGAAAATAACAAAAAACAATTATTAAAATAAAAGTTGGTATACTCATTAAATAAAGTCCGGGATTAACTTTAATATCATTAAAAAGTCTTTGAAAATAATTACCTTTTTTAGTGTTATATTTGATAGTGTTTGCTGAAGCAGAACTTTTCAAACGATTTTCCCCCTATTCATAACCAAACTATTTCTTTGTAATTAAAGTATAACAAAGTAAATGTTGCAAGTAAATAGTCAATTGGTGCGGGTTTTCAGCTTAAAACTTATAAAATTGTATTATTGGCAAAGAAATCGTTATTTTTATAAATGGATTCTCGTATTTTTATTAATTGGCTGTTCTTATCATATAGAGAACAACCGCTTTGACAGTCAGCTAAAAAGTCACTCGGTAGACAACCTATCAT
>JAISJY010000100.1 GCA_031261365.1 Caryophanales bacterium
GTCTTATGTGATAGAATAATAAAGAGGTGTAATATGATAGAAATTAAATCAAAGTTTGATGCAACTATGACAGAGAATATGAATAAAGCTCAATTAAAGAAACTAGGTCCTTTTATGTTTATTGTTAGTGGTATTTTTATAATACTAGGTCTTTTAATGTTTCTTTATTTTGAAGAGTTTGAGTTTTCTGGTATTGTTTTTATGGTAATTGGAGTTCTTTATATTCCATTAGTAAAAGTATTAACTAAGGTTTTTCAAAAGGGAATTAATAAGTCTATGACTGTTTTAAGTAGTGAAACTATACAATACTTTAGATTTGAAGAAAAGAGAGTATTTATTGAAACTGTTAAAGGTGATTTGTATAAAGAAAATGTAGATGCTGATTATTCTTTTTTATATAAAGCAGTAGAAAGTAAAGAGGGGTATATGTTATATATTTCTCGTATACAGGCTTTTTATATTCATAAGGCTGATTTTATTACAGGTACTTCTTTTGAATTAAATACTCTTTTAATTAATAATTTAGGTATTAAGTTTAAAATATATTCAGGCAAATAAAAAACAGTACTTTTGATACTGTTGATTAAGCTAAGAAAGTTAAAACTTCAGGGTATACTTCAACTGATTTATTAATAGAAACTAATAAAGCATCTATTAGAGGTTGAACTTCTTCTTTACTTGGAGCAGGTCCTAAGGTTGGGTCTTTTAAATATTTTAATTTAACATCTAAATCTGCTAATCTAAAGTGAACATCATTAACAGATAAATTACCTGATGTTCCTTTAACGGTGTGAATAATTGTTTCGGCTTGAACATAGTTCCCTGCTTCATATTCAACTAAAAACTTATTATACTCAGTTAAAAGATTAGGAATTAATTTAGGTAATAACATTCTATATAACATTTTGTTATTTCCTAAGCGTGTTAATCCTTGTTTGATATCATAATAAGGTAAGAAGTCTTCTGCTACAGCCATATTTACACCTGCTTTCTTTGATATAAATATTATAATACTTTATAAAATAAAAATAAAGACATAATTAAACTGTGAAGAGAGCAATTTTAAAATGTTATAACATAAATGCACATTTAGCAAAAAAAAGAATAGTAATGTCAGCTATTGGTTTTTCTCAAATAATTTAATCGCTTCATATAAATAAGCAAAATCTGTTAGATTGGCTTTTTTCATATAACTTAATTTTGTATAAGTTGGATTAGTTATCATTTTATCTTTGTACTTGTCAATATTTGTAATGAGTGTATATTCTTCATTATCAGCGAGTATATTGGCAATAAGGTAAGCCACCCGACAGGCTTGTCCTTCGGCTATTACTGGCGAATACCCACTTTCAAAGATATGGTTTTTTATACGGTGCATACCATCTAAAAGTTTTTTATAATCTTCAAGAAACAATTTGCCTTTGCCAATAATTGTTATGGCAGAATTAAAACTATCTATAAGTGTTTCATGAGTACTAATTGATAAATTACGGTATTCAATTTCGGCTTGGGCAACGCGTTTGTAGGTTTCTTTAACCTCAGTAAAGTTATCTAATTTATCAAGTAAGGTTGCTACATCATAAAGTTGTTTTATGACTTCCATTTCTTTGCCGATACCAAACGGAATACCTATTGTATGTGGTGCAAAAGCTGTTAGTTTATCACCTAAAATACAATTAATTGTTGGTATGGTTACAAAAACAGCGGGAGCTTCAGTATCTAAAAGAGAGTTTGCTATTTCTTTTTTAATCGTGCTTGAATAATTATTTTCTTCAAAAAGCACATCAAGAATGATATGAAAATCATAATTATTGATGGGTGAAGTGTAGTAAAACTTAAAATGTCTTTTATTAATTTTATTAAAAGTATGTCGTGTTTGTTCTTCTTGGCGTTTAAAGGGAAAAATTGCTGATGCTTTTTCAATGAAAGTATCTATATCTGTGCCAGGTTTAACTATAATATCAATGTCAGTAGACAACCGCTTTGGTTTATCAAGTAGTAGCATTAAGCAAGTGCCACCTTTAAAAACAAAATCAAAATCTGCTAACTTTAAAGCCTGTAAAAGTCCAAAAGCATAAATTGTTCTTTCAAGTAAGGCTGGGTCGCGACCACTTTCAGTTTGAAGCCTTTTGATGTTCTCCATTGTAAAATTGCTTTTTTTAAGCATATTGTTTGTTTTCTTTATCTGTGTAAAGTTTTATTGCTGTTTGGCTTTTAATTAAGTTGTGTAATTTTCTTTCAACTTGTCTTGTTCGAGCATAACTAAACAGTTTCGTTTCGTTTATTTGGTATTTTGTGAATATATTTTCTATAATTGAAGTATAATCATCTTCATTAATGAATGCTTTTATTAATCTGTTGGCAAGTAAATCAACTGTTATTTTTTCAAGTGATAAGCCGTGTGGTTGTTTTTTATTCTTTGGGTATCTAGAAGATAACCGCTCTATTATTATGGAATTATTATTAGAGTATCTTTGGTATTCCTCAATACTTGGTTCAAAAATAATAGCAGAATATTTCTCTTGTAACTTATTAAAAAACGAATCCATAAGCATATTTTCGGTTTCTACAACTATTGTATTATGAGCAATTTGGTGATTAACAAACTCGTTTAGTTGTCTTGTTTCCCAAACTAAAAAATCAGCAAGCGGAAACTCAGCTAAAAGAAATCTAGTTATTTCTAATAGCAAATTATTTGTTTGTTTATATTCATAAATCGGTTTTACATTGTTTTTGTTAACTACTACATACAAATCTTTGCCGACACGAGTTATTTGTTGTTGCTCTATTAATCTTGTTAAAAGTTTTTGGAGCGTGTTCTTATTGAAGTCTGGGTTTTCTTTAAGTATGTCAAGTAGTATATCTTGTCTACAAAATGTTTGTGTGCCTAATCCGTTTATTATTGATGCATATTTCAAATTGGTCTTGCCTCCTTTCAAAATGAGTACTTATAGTTTAATATAAAAATACCAAAAAGTAAAGCCCCTTTTGTAATTATTTTCGTTTTTTTACAAAACGGGCATATTGAATTAAATTAAAAAAGTTACTATATAGGTAAATTATTGTCTTTTTTACCTATATAATAAAATATATTAAGAATTTAAAAAAGGTCCGCTTGTGGCAGACCTCTAGATATAGAATGAGTAGAAAAGGGGAAAGCTACTCAAAAGCTCTTATTCAATACTAATTTGTTTCTTTTCAGGAACGATAGGTTTTTCTTTAGGAATAATCACTGTTAAAATACCATCTTCGTTTTTAGCTTTGATAGAATCTTGTTTGATGTTTCCAACATAGAATGCTCTTGTAAAAGTACCGTATGCTTGTTCCTTTTTTAAATAAGCCTCTTTCTCTTTTAGTTCTTTGGCAGTTTTTTCAACTGTTATAGTTAAAGTGTCTTTTTCTAAATTAATAGAAATGTTTTCTTTTTTAACGCCTGGAACTTCAAGTTCTAACACATAACTATCATCATTTTCTATTATATTTGTCTTTAAAAATGATGAACCTTTTGTTTCAATAAATAAATCATCTAAAAAGTTATCTCCAAAAAAAGTAAATGGGCTACTTGGTAATAAATGTCTTGTCATATTTGACCTCCTATTTTGTTTTAGCACTCTGGTACCTCTAGTGCTAATAATATTGTATCATATGTTTTGGCACTGTCAAGAGCAAAGTGCTAAAAAAATAAAAAAGTTTATTTATTAGTTTTTTTGTGAAATGTTTATAAGATTTTAGTGTTAGTTTTAAAGAGAGAATTATTTAATGCACCAGACTGCATAAAGTGGTACGGATTTAATATTGTTTTCAAAACCGAAGTTTTTACTAGAAATACGAATTGATTTTTTAATGTCATATTTTTTTATAAATGTTGTTAAACTTTTGGCTTTTACATTATCTGAGGCTTTAACCTCAATAGGAAGAATCTCATCTTTATTTTGCAAAACAAAATCTAGTTCAGCTGTGCCATTGCTTTCCCAAAAGTATGGAATAAACTCATTAAATACAAATTGTTGACTAACATAGTTTTCGGTTAATGCACCTTTATATTCTCCACCAAAATTGTCACTTAAAATGAGTATTGGTGCTAGATTAGATTTTGAAGTTAAAAGTCCAACATCGTTTAAATAGATTTTATAAGATAAGGCATTAACATAGGAATGAAGTGGATTTTTGCCTTCGTTAACTTTAAGCGTTTTATTTACAAGTCCAGCTTCAATAAGCCAATAAAGACCAAACTCATAAGAGGTAGCCCGAGCCGAACTATTAACTAAACTATATTGAAACTTTTTATTTTCACGAGCAAGTTGATATGGAATACTATTATAAATTGCTACAATTCTAGTAGCATCGTTTTTTGTTTCTATATATTTTGTACTATCATCGGCATAGTCACTTAATATTTGGTTTTGAATAATTCTAACAAAATCAAAATCTTTAGTATTAAGATATTCCTGAACGGCTTCTGGCATACCGCCTACAATTAAATATGTGCGATAAAGCGATAAAGCGTGTTCATGGTGGTTTTCTGGAATTGTTCTATCATTATTAAAACAGTCTTGAATAAGGTCAGCAAGAGGTTCTTCATTTAAGGCAATTAAGAACTCGTAAAAGTTCATAGGTCTCATTGTTATTTTAGAAACTTTACCAACGGGGAAAGAATAACCTTTTCTGTTTATTGCAACACCAAGTAAACTACCTGCAGAAATAATATTATATTGGGGAGCATTTTCATAAAAATATTTTAAACTTGTTATAGCAGAGGAACAATCTTGGATTTCATCAAAAAAGATAAGAGTTTTTTCTGTGATTTTCTTTAATGATAATCTTTCTAATTCTTCAATAATTCTTTTAGTATTCATATCTAGGGAAAATATCTCTTGTAAAGGTTTATTGTTTTGAAAGTTGAAAACAACAAAATCATTATAATTTTCTTTGGCAAATGTTTTGATAGTAAAAGTTTTACCTACTTGCCTTGCTCCAAAGATAACTAAAGGTTTGTGGTTAACTTTATTTTTCCAATTTAATAAATCATTTTCTATAAGTCTTTTCATTTTTACCTCTTTTATGGAATAATTCTAACATAAAACTAAGATGTATGCAAGTTATTATGGTATTTTTTACATTTTTCATAGGGAATAATGTAAAATCAAGAAAATATTTAGCAAATTATAAGTGTTTCATTTTTATTTATTGGTTAGTAATAATTACCAATATACCGATATAATCCCTAAATTGTAATAGTGTGGTAGAATTGAGGAATAAGGAAGTGAACAATGCAATATCAAGAAAGTCATAATATAGAATTAAAGAAAGTGATAAACGATTCGCTTGAAAAAGAAATAGTTTCATTTCTTAATTCATTTGATGGAACAATTTATATAGGAATAGAAGATAATGGAAAAGTTTATGGTGTTAAAGATGTTGATACATATCTTAAACAAATATCAGATACTATTAGTCAAAAAATACTTCCGAGTGCAACTACATTTGTTAGTCCTGAAAAAATAATAGTTGATGGTTTAGATGTAATTGAGATTAAAGTAAGAAAGGGAATTAAACATTTATATTACATTAAGAAACACGGACATTCACCTGTAGGTTGTTTTATTAGAGTAGGTTCTACTTGCAGAAGTTTAACCGAAGAAGAAATAAACAAAAGATATCACCTTGATTTAAATCATACTCCTATTCCAATGACTGAAATAAAGTCTCGAAACCAAGATTTAACATTTAAAGATTTAGAGTTTTTATATCATCAAAAAGGAAAAGATATAGTAGATGAACAGTCTTTTTTTAAAAATAAAAACTTTTTGACTGAAGATGGCAAGTTTAATAAACTTGCTGAATTGTTTGCAGATGAAAATCACATATCTCTCTTGTTTTGTAAGTTCAATGGTACAACAAAAGAGCCAGATGCTTTAAGAATAGAATATGGTAGGCAATGTCTAATTATTGGTTCAAACAAAGTAAAAGATTATGCAAAAGATATAATCAATACTACCCAAATCAAAGTTACTGATAATCTGCAAAGAGAAGAGTTAAGACTATTTGACGATAGGTCATTTCGAGAAGCATGGGTAAACTGTATTCAATATACCGACTGGTTGTCTGGGTCTTATCCTAGAGTATTTGCATATTCCGATAGAATTGAAATTGAGTCTTTTGGTGGTTTACCTAAAAACTTACCTTTAGAAGAGTTCTTTAAAGGAGTTCACAAACCTATATCTCCTGATTTAACCACAATATTAACAGAACTCGATCATATAGAACACATGGGTTTTGGAGTACCATATATTGTTAGTAAATATGGTAGAGAGACATTTAGATTTAGTGAAAATACTGTGACTGTTGTAATACCATTTAAGTTTCTTGAGAACTCTGCAGCTATAAATGATACTACCCATGAAACTACCCAGAAAACTACCCAGAAAACTACCCAGAAAACTACCCAAGAAATGATAATAGAATTAATTGGCGAACATCAAAGTTACTCAATGTTAGAAATAGCTAATGCTCTAACATTAACGAGAGATGGAGTGAAATACCATATTACAAAGCTTAAGAAAGAAGGACGCATTAAAAGAGATGGTTCTGATAAAAAAGGAACTTGGATTATAATAAAATGAACCCCAAAGTGAACCTCAAAATGAACCCCAAAAAATTGGTGAATTAGTATTGGCATTAATATAATTAAATAATACTCTACAACTTTTTGTATGTCGCTTTGCCTTTTTTGGTAATTTTACACCTTCATTTACACCTTCACTTACACCTACATTTAATATTGTATTATTCATTAATAAACTAACTATTGTTATTGAATATTTTACAATTATGCAACTACCCGTTGCACAAAGTTCTTATCTTTAATAGTGCTAGTGGTTAATTTTGTTTTATACGAAATATAGCCATTGTAATTGATAACATGGTATAACCTAACTTTAACAGAATCTAATCAAAAAAACTTACAAAAATGAAAGTATACTAAGTATAGAAAAAGCTTGGATTGTTATTTCTCTAATTACACATATACAATTTGCCTTTTGCGAAAAAACTTAAAACATTAAAAACAAGCATTTTATCAATTTTATGTTACTTTATTTCATTATTTTGATTTTCTTATTTTTGGCAACTGTTAAAGTTAGGTATTTTTAAATTAGGCAACGCCCCGTTGCCCAAAGTTCTTATTTATAATAGTGTGAATGATTAAGTTTAGTTTACACCATATATAAATGGTGAAATTATGAAACACCCCGTTTCGCAATTCTATGGAGGTTAAATATTGTTGTATGTTTCTTAAAGAAAAGATGATGAGTAAATTATCGGAGAAAGAGAAAGAGAGCCTAAAACAAACGCCAATGAATGAAATATTAATAAATAGAAGAAAACACTATATAACACATTGGCACTTATTAATAGATTTCTATGACTAGATATAGAAGAACTAAAAAGACATACAAAAAGTTGATATAAGTAACAAAAGAGAGAATATAATAAAGAGTGTAATACTGATAATAGCGAAGGGGCTTAACGCACTGGTTTGCAAAACCAGCATTCGTGGGTTCAAATCCCATCTAATAGTCCACACAAAGAAAGAAATATGAGATACATACATAAATTAGAAAAAATACATGAAGGGATACAACCAACAAAAGAATCACTTATATTAAATGCTGATAATTATTGGTATTCATATGATAGTAATAATAAACAACAACCAATAGAAGCATTGACAAATTATAATGTATTAAAAGAAAGATTTGGAAAATATATAGATATAAAAATAGCGGGGCAATTTTCAAGTTTTCTAAAAAAGAAAACATTAAGTGGAGAATATCGTCATATAATATCAAATGAAGAAGTACAACAACACCCAGAAAAGATAATATGGGGAAAACACAAAGAAGGCGGGAAAGTAATGGAAAGATATTTATTTGACAATAAAGATGATTATGCCTATTTTTATACAACAGAAAGATATTTAAAAGATATAGAAAGTAAATTAAAATTAATTAATAAATAATATAATGT
>JAISJY010000157.1 GCA_031261365.1 Caryophanales bacterium
AACTTCTATTAGGTCCACCAGAGTTATTTAAGTTATGATAAACAATGTAATGTGAATCTAAATCAGGTCCTAAAACAGTAGAGGAATGACCAACACCTTTAACATCAACATCAGTAGTATTTAATAAAATAGGTAAATCTACTCCATAAGTGAAGGCATTTCTATCATAAATATTATTAGCTTGTGAATAAGAATAAGAAACTCTATAACCATCACTCGCGACATGATTACCTGTATAAGTTAAATAATAATAACCATCTCTTTTTAAGATATAAGAACCTTCAGTCCAACCACCTAAATTAGTATTATCTAAAGCCAAAGAAGCACTTCTAACACTTAACATATCATCCATTCTATGAATTCTAATATCACCACTATTGGCTCTAGTAAAATACATTTGTTCATCATCATCAATTAAAACTGAACCATCAATAGATAAACCAAAATTATCAGTTGCTCTAATAAATGGACCTTCTGGAGCAGTAGCTGTGTAAACATAATGCCCTGAACCACCAGGAGAAGTATATAAGTAGAAAGTACCATTGTAATAATAAACTTCAGGAGCATAAGCGGCTCTAGAAGTGTAATCATCAAGACTAACAACATAGCCTTCTGGTAAACCTTCTGCTTGAACTTTACTCCAATTAATTAAATCAGCACTATGCCATGCTCTAATCCCATTTTCACTATCTAAGGTAGAAGCATACAAATAATAAGTACCATTAAATCTCATAACAAACGGATCACCAATACCATAGCCATTCCATTGACCAGGAATAGTGCCGAGATTGCCTCCATAAGCATGGAAGTCTTTGTTATTAAAATAAGAAACATCATAATCAGGTCTAGTCCAAACCGTTGAAGGAGTTGTATCAATAACTGTAACTGTGGCAGTTGCTACACCTTGAGAAGTGGTAACAGTAATAGTATAAGTACCTAAATCTTTATCAATAAACAAACTTTGTCCCAGAGTTAAAGTACCACCTTCATAAGTATAAGTAATTGTTGTTTGACCTTCTTTAACAGAAGTAATAGCCTCATTAAAGGTGTTCAAAGAAAAGTGAACATCATTAGGAGAATATTTATCAA
Source organism: Caryophanales bacterium (assembly GCA_031261365.1). GTDB lineage: Bacteria > Bacillota_I > Bacilli_A > RFN20 > JAISJY01 > JAISJY01. Next base: position 1,090 of record JAISJY010000157.1, read on the forward strand.
AAGAAACAGTGCTAGGTGATAAAGTTGGTGTTTTATCAACATCACTAGCATAGGAAACTGAACTACTTATAACAGAAGAAGTAGTAGGACTACTACTATCAACTGAACTACTACTTTCTGTTTTTTTACAACTAACTAATGTAAACAAGAATACAAGACTAAGAGCTAAAGTTTTTTTCATAATTTTCATATTGTCTTTTCCTTTCTTTTATAAACGGAATAGATTGCCTGAAGCACCTATTTGAACATATTGAGCTTCATTAGCAGCATCTATACCTGTGGAACTATTTCTAGTAAATCCATGCCATTGTGAATAGTAGGAATCTGTTAATGGAGCAGAGAAATAACAATCAAACCAAGGGTCATATAATTGATGATCCCCAGCGTTGTGTAAAGCCTCTCTTAAAGCAAAACCTATTTGTTGTTCACTAGTAATGCCTAAAGTTTCAAAACTTAAAGTTAAAGAGAAGGTTGTTAAGCCGTTTGCTCTGCTTATTTCCACAGAACCAACTTCATCAGCTGTTCCAGCACTCCACCAAACATTATTGTTTCTCATATATACTTTACCATTACCTCTAATTTTATATAATCTATCAACATCCCAACCACCTGTCCGAGTATCATCAATATCTAAGTATAATAAGACTAACTCATCATTTGTAAATGTTCCTAAACCAGCAAAGTTGAAAGTAATCCCACTTCCATCTTTTGAAACACTTGCAAAAAATCTATCAGCATTCAAAGCGGTATTTTCAGCATCAGTTCCAAATTGAACACTATAATCGGCAAAATTAAAAGTATTATTTGTCGTGTTTTGATAAAGAATGTTATCCCGAGATAATCTAACATAATCATCACTTCTTTCAGGGGTAACAAATCTATCATTAGCAATTGATTGACCAGAATTAGTAAAGTTCCAACCATCCCAATCATTAGCCACACTTGACCATTGACCAATAGAGAAACCTATAACTTCACTTGGAGCTACAGCATACGCTTCACCTTTTTGTCCAAAGAAAGCATAAGGTAAACTAAATCTAACAGTTGTACTAGAACCAGGAACTCTAGAAACATTTAAAGTAGCCGTGGAGGTTTCGTTTTTAGGAGAAGCACCCCAATCAACTATGCTCACAGCTCCTGTTGCATTTAAGTTAAATAAATAATCCCCATTACCTCGAGCCCCTGTAGTTGTTGTTTTGCTAGAAACGAATAACTCTATTCTATCACCTGTAACGAAAACATCTTTACTAGATTGGAATCTAAACTCTAAAGCACTTATTCCTCTTGTAACATAACCAGAGAAAGCCGAGAAATTAGCACTCTTATTAGCAAATACTCCTAAAGAAGCTTCGGCTAGTTTTAAATCGACATTACCTAAATCATAATTAGCTCCATTAGTTAAACTAGTCATTGGAACTAAAATGGTTTCAGTTTTATATTTACTCTTACTAATGTTAATAGTTAAATCTGTCATACCAACATTGGTAATAGAGAAAGTTCCATCAGCACCTGTTGTGGCTGTACCATTACCAACAACTTCAACTCCTGCTCCATTAATTAAACCATATAAACTTGTAACAGTTCCAGAAACAGAAACGATACCTGTTGATAATAAGAAAGTTTCAACTACTTTTTCATTTCCTTCAGCATTCAAAACAGCTACTGAAATAGTTTTAAAACTAGGAGAATAACCACTTAATTCAACTGAAACTCTAACTTCTTTTAAAGTAGGTACACCTGACATAGTGTAATGACCTTCAGCATCGGTAGTTGTTGTTTCAAGATAACCATCTGCACTTATTTCAACCACGGCATTTAGTAAAGGTGTTCCACTTGTATCAGTAACCGAACCACTAACTGTTACATATCTTAATGATAGAGAAACATCTAGGACTCTAGTTAAGGTATTAGCAAAATCAGCAGCTGGAATTATTTCACTTAAAGTAGTGTAACCGATAGCAGAGAAAGTAATCGTAATATCAGCTAAAGGTTTATCAACAACAATGGAATATCTCCCACTTGAATTAGCCACTACTTGAGTAGCTCCAATTTTAACAACTGTACCACTAACTCCTGTATTTCCAGAGATAGTGACTTTAACAGCATTAGAAGTTGCTTTATAAATGTTATTTAAATAATCAATTCTCAAATAAGCTGTTGGGTCATTCGGTTCAATGAAACCATCAAAACCTAACCCATCCCAATCTAAAGAACCAGAAGTGTTATAACATTGAGCTCCACCTGAGAAACCAAACGGTTCCATTGGAGTCATATATAAGTAAGCATAAGGTACTTCAATATCTATAGTTGCTCCTAATTCAACATTTTCATTAAAGACTAAACCATAAGAAATACTTGAAGTATTATTGGTATGGAAAGTCGCATTAGCCGATTTATCAAAACCGATAGTACCATTTCCAAAGAATTTTAAGCCGACTGCTTTATTTGTTCCTGTTACTCCACCTTGTAAATAGAGAATAACACTTTCAGGAGCTTCAAACTTAGTTGCTGTTGTAATATGGAATCTAACACCACCTAAAGCTCTGGTAATTTTAACATCAAATAAATTAATACCTCTGGCTCCACCAATAGCTACAGCTTGGCTATTATAAGCTAATGATAAATTAACTTCAGCAATATCAGTAGTCGCATTAACTTCAATATCTTCATGTGGAATATTAACAATTTCAGAGACATGCCCGGTTTTTGATATTCTTAAACTAATAGAACCAATAGCTGGAACATCAGCTATTTCAAAGTTACCACTAACATCGCTTGTTCCTGTGAATATTGTTCCAATAACTTCAACCAAAGCTCCTGAAACATTTCCATTAATAATATTAACAACCTTACCTGTTACTGTTGTTTTATCAGCCGTTGCTATTTCTATCATATCAGCTGTATGATTAACAACTCCACCCTTACTTGCTCTTAATTCATCTCTTGTATAAACAATAGTAGTTGGGTAGAAACCTTCTTTAGTAACATCAAAGGTATAAGTTAATTCTGGGTCAACACTTGCAAAAACAAAGTAACCATTTGCATCTGTTGTTGTAACTAAACTACCTGTTTCAATACTAACACCTTCAACCGGTAATTGAGATAATTTATTTAAGATAGTTCCTGTTATACTAGCGTTTGGCATTGGTAATTCATCTCTAGTTTTCAAAGTACCATCAGCTAAATAAGAAACATAATTATCTATAGTTTGAGGTTCAACTAATTTACCTCCATAAGTCCAACCATACCAATTCCAGTCAGTTATGACAACACTCCCTAAGCCAAATTTGTTAACTCTACCAAAACTAATCCCGATAGTGTCTTCTTTTTGAATATTAATTTGAGCATAAGGTATCATAACTTCAACAGCATAGCCAACATCATTAGCTTCAATGCCATCATTTAAGGTACCGTCTAATTTAACTTCATAATCAATAAGCCCATTCCAGTTACCCCAATTAGAGCCAGAACCTTGCATAATTCTTGTTTTATTATGAATACCAAAGTTAAATTGATAATCATCGCCTTGTGGTTTCAAACCACCATCATTTAAAGTGTCCAAGTATAATTCAATAGAATCACTTCTAGTAACTGAATCATCATTGGCATTTCCTTCTGTTAATAAACTTGTATCGGCTACATTAAAGAAAAAGAATAATGCTTTTTCTCCTCTATATGCCTTAACTTCAACAGTTGAATAAGTTGCTAGAATGGGAGCGTTTATCCACTCTTCTTCATTAGCAATACCATCAATAGTCAATTCTGGAGCTTCATAGTTGCCCGGAAAATCAAATTGAGTATCACTAGGTGTCTTATTTTCAACATAGTCTTCATAATCAACAGCTACTGCTGGAATAATTACAGCAATAACTAATGCCAGTGGTGCTATGATAGATAGCAACAACTGCGTCAACAACTTTTTCTTTAACATTTTTCCTTCCTTTCCTTTCTTTTAACCCTTTAAGCCGGTTATAGCAATGCTTTCAACAAAATACTTTTGGAAAAATAAATATAAAACTAAGATTGGTAAACTAGAAACAACTGCTCCTGCCATTATCCTTGGTAGTCCGACAACGCCCCCACCTACTTCACTTGATAATTTTGCTAACATTGGTTGTAATGTTTGAGTATTGAAGTTTGTTAAATAAATAGACGGTCCAAAGAAATCATTCCAAATGCCGGTAAACCAAAAGACGACTTGGACGGCAATAGCTGGCATAATTAAAGGAAACATTATTTGAAAGAAGATTCTTAAATAACCTGCTCCATCTATTTTAGCGGCCTCTATTAATTCAGTTGGTATGCCTTTTAAATATTGAATAAAGAAAAACATCATAATGACATTACCGAATAAACCAGGCAGTATTAAAGGCCATAAGGTGTTATACATATGTAAAGCATAGAAAACTCTAAATTGTGGTAACATTAAAGCCGCATAAGGTATCATGGTTCCACTTAATAAAAGTAATAAGAAGAAGTTTTTAAATGGTAATCTTAATTTAGAAAAAGAAAAAGCAGCTAAAGCAGAAACTAAAGTTCCAATTGGAATAACTGTTATTTCTATAAGCATTGTTTTGCCCACACCTTTTAAAAATGGCACAGCTTTAAATAAGTCTTGATAATTAATCCACATGGCTTTTTCAGGGAATAATTTTAAAGTGGTAGTGTCCATAGCTTCCAAACCTGTTTTAAGAGAAGTGAATATCATCCAAACATAAGGGAAAATCATAATAAAAGATAGAGCAATTAAAATAATATAAACTACTGTTTTAAAAGATATTCCTCCGACTTTTCTCATAGTTTCAGTTCTCATAAACCCACCTATTGGAAAACTTAAAATTAATTACAGTTATAATCATGACAACGATTGATAATAAAATAGATGCCGAAGAAGCTAAACCGTATCTGGCTTGGTGAATACCTCTTTCCCAAATAAAATAAACAATAGTTTGAGCCCCAGGATCACCTTGGGCAAAGACTTGACTATCGGCATAGGACTGTAAGCCGTTAATTAAACCTGTTACTAATAAGTAAAAAGTGACAGGAGTTAGCAAAGGTAAAGTAACATGAAAGAACTTTTGAACATCACTAGCTCCATCAATATCAGCAGCTTCATATAAAGAAGGAGCAATACCTTGCATACCAGCTAAATATAGTAACATAGTACCACCTAAACCATTCCAAACACCTTTAATAATGATGGCAACTTTAATCAAGATAGGATTACTTAACCAATAAACATCTTTACCAAAAAGAAATCTCACGACCCCATATTCATTGTTAAAGATATATCTCCAAATAATATTAATAGCCACAGCTCCAGAAATAGCAGGGAAATAAAATAAAACTCTAAAAAACTTCTTTCCTTTGATTTTCTTACTATTTAAGAATGTTGCTAAAATAACACCAAAGACCATTCCTATTGGCATACCTATCAATAAAAACAAAGTATTTAAAACAGAAGTCCAAAAAGCCTTTTTAAATATTTGGTGTGTAAATAAATCACTGTAATTCTTAAAACCGACAAACTTTATATCTCTAATACCATCATAATTAGTAAAAGATAAAACTCCGGTGGCAATAATAGAAAAAACTGTAAATAATAGAAAACCTATTAAAGGCAGAGCAATAAATAATATTGCTACTAACTTTTCTTTTTTAAAGAGAGAAGATTTTACAGTTACTTTTTCCATTTTTAATATTGTCTATATTCTCCTATCATTTCTTCTAAAGCAAATTGGAAGTCAGAAGATAATCTATTCATTGTTTGTTGAGCAGTTTCTTGACCTGACCATAACTTTTCTAAACCTGCCAAGAAGTCATCATACCACTCCGAACGGTAGGTATAATATCTACTTCTAGCTTTGCCATGAACTAAGTCGTTTTCATCTTTAAAACCATCAATAGTATCAACAAAGACACTTCTATTGCTTGGATTTTCTTTTCTAAGTAAAAAGGCTTCATCACTCATATTGTTAGGTTTGTTAATAGCCGTGAAAACAGGATTATGAATGTATTCATTATAAGCCATTTCAGTTATATTAGGAACTTGTTGCCCTAAATCATAAAATTGTCTTTGGGCTTGTTCATTGTAACAAAGGTATTTTGCTAATAATAAAGCAGCATCAGGTGATTTAGTGTTTTTAGATAAAGAATAACTCATTGAACCGACCCAAGCTGTTGAACTAGAATTACTAGCAGGACCATAAGGGACAGGGTAAACATCAAACTCAAAAGATGTACTAGGCCAAAAAGCTGCTAAATCCCAAGGACCAGCAAAAGAGAAAATAGATTTTCCAGTGAAAAACCTTTGATAACCATTGGTTGTTTTTTGTTGGTCAGCATTAGGCATAATATGATGTTGTAAAGTTAAATCTGCTATCCACTGCATTGCTTGAACAAAGTTTGGACTTGTAATAGTTTGTTGAGATTGGTCAGCATTAAAGAAATCAGCATTATTAGAATAAACAGCGGCTTCAATTTCATAATGGGTAACTCCAAAGATATCATCATTTGGATTAGTATCTAGTTTTTTAAGTAAGGTTGTAAATTGGTTCCAAGACATTGGAACATCAGGGTCAATAATACTTAACTCTTGCTCTGTTACACCTTTTTCATTTGCTAATTGTTTAAGTAAAGTCTTATTACAAACTAAAGTAAAAGGTCCTAAGTCTTTCGGAATACCATACAAACCAGCCTCAGCACTTTCGCCTAAAGTGGTGGCATTTCTATCATAGTAATATTTATCAACCGCTTCAGGCCATAATTGCCCTAACTCTTCTTCTGAAAAAGCACCTCGCATATTTAAAAGTTTGCCGGTATCTGCCCAATATAAGAACTCAGTATCAGGCATATAGAAAATATCTGGTAGATTATTAGCTCTATTCCTTAAATTAGTCATATAAGAAGAAGCATTATCAGCATTATAAGAGACAGCAATATTTGGGTATTCCAACATAAAAGCATTTATTAAGGTTTGATAATTCTTTATTTCTGCTTCATCACCCCAACCATAGAACTCTACCGAATAGTTTTGAGCTTCATCTAAACTAGAAACTGTAAAAGATGATTCACTAACAAAGGGACGGGATTGTTCACCTGAACCTTGACAGCCTACTAAGACTAACCCTGTAAGTAGTAACATATATATTTTTTTCATATTCCTCCTAAAAAAATTATTATTTTAACTTTGATAAATCTATTGTATGATATGTCAAAATAAATACCTATGATTTTTTTAAATATTATTATGATTATTTTTTAATAAAATGTGTATAATATTTAGGAAAGAATATAGTTTAATAAATTATATTACATTATAGTTATGACTTTATTTAATAATTAAATATTTTGGAGGTTAAAATGCACATTAATCTTAGATACTTTGGTAATCGGGTAACAGAGGAAACTCCTTTTGAAATTAATAGACCTGAAGGGAGCAGTAGGTATATTTTCTTTCATTTTATTTCACCTGTAGAAATGCAGATAGATAATCAAGTAATTCAAGGCAATCCCGGTAATTGTATTTTATATACTCCCAAGACTAAGCAATATTTTAGAGCAGTTAGAAATAGATTAAATCATGATTACTTAGATTTTACTCTTGATGATGAAAACTTTTTTAGAGAAATAGGATTTCCTGTTAATGAAATATTTAACCCTTTCCTTTCTAATAATATTAATAATTTATTTGTTAAGATTAATGAAGAAAAGAAGAGTGGTAAATTAGATTCTAAGTATTTAATATCAAGTTATTTAATTGAGTTCTTTATTGAAATTGCTAGAAAACTAAAAAGAGGGAGAAAGACAGTTTCTAATGATGAAGAATTAAAGATTAAATTTGAAAATTTAAGATTAGCTTTGTATCAGTCTCCTAAAGATTATTCAGTTAGTGAAATGGCAGATTCTTTTCATTATTCTTTGCCTTATTTTAATATTCTTTACAAGAAGTTTTTAGAAATATCACCTATTGATGATTTGAACTTAGCCAGAATTGAATATATAGAAAAGAACCCTAATTGTTTAAGTAAGATAAAAGATGTAGTCAATGAACTTGGTTTTTTCTCTGATGAATATTTTTATAGATGGTTTAAAAAGAACTTTAAAATGACACCTAAAGAGTATAAAAACTTAAATTAAAATATCTTATTAGCTAAATCTGGGTAATCAACGAATGGATTTCTATTACCTTGATAGCCATATATTCTATTATTTCTACTTATTTCAAAAGCATCAACAGGGTCTAATTCATTCCAACTTAATAAAGTAGATAATTTACCCATTGAAACATTATCATTAACATCTAAAGCATCATTAAGTTTTAAACCTGCATATCTAGTGTATTGATAAAATAAGATACGAGCAATATCTCCTCTAAAGTCTCCAGCATAAGTGTGATGTCCGACTAAGTTACTAGTTATATTAGGAAATAAAGTAATACTAGTATTTTCATTATCATAGAACTTATTACCATGTTCTCCATTGCTTGGTCCACAGGCAACTCTTAATATTTGTAAATCTGTGGAATGGTTTTTAGTGTCTTCGTCTGGTCTAGCTTGACTAGTTATTTGCATTTGAGAACAAGCCCAAACATGTTCTCTATTCCAAGAAGCTCCATTGTCCCAAGTGGCTTTGATTAAGTCTCCATCGTATAAACCATATAAGAAACCTGGATTTGTAACAGATTCATCGGTATATTGAAGCATTGTTTTAGCTTGACCATAAGAAGTTTTAGTCATATTAGTTAAGAGATTTCTTAAACTTAAGAGAAGAGTTTCTTTACTTGCATTAAAATTAATATCAGCATAATAAACTTCAATAGTTATAGGTTCATAATTAAGAGCAGGAATATTATTTTTACCGGGTAAAACAGGATCTGCTTCTAAAGAGTCAGAATAAATATCTAGATTTAGATTATTTGGAACTAGAACTGAAAACTCTAAAGAGTAAAAATACATAGCTCTAGCTTGAGCTTGTAAAGAAAAAGAGAAAGTTGTTGTGACTTGGTTTAAATCATTTAAAGCATACTCCGTTAGGGTTTGAGTAGCAAAATCTCCTTGACTACTATAATCATCTAAAGTAACGATATAAGTACCTGCACCAGAAGCAGCATTGCATAATTCAAAAGTAATATTAGTTACTATAACTTCAAAAGGAAAAGTTGTTGTTAAAGTCCAAGGCGATGTTTGAGGATTATTTTTAGAACCAATTTGAATACCTGTAGTATAAGCTCCTAAAAAAGAAAAAGCTGAATAATTAAAGTGAAGTCCATTGATATCGGTTTCTCCACCTGCTAATTTGAAATCACTTTGTTTAAATAAATGTCCAAAAGTGACAGAATAATAATCATTACTGACTTCTTCAAACATGCCAACAATATAAAAATCATCTGTTAAAGTAGCCTCATAAGTAGAAGTTGTTGTGATAACTTCATCAACATTCCAGCCTTTAAAAACAAGTCCCTCAGGAGCAGTTGCACTTAATGATAAAACAGCTCCAGCATTAAACTTACTAGTATAAGTTTCATTAATTTGAATATCTACTCCGTTTAAAGTACCATTAATAATCCCACCTTCATTGACAATAGTTAAATCATATTCATTAACAGTTGTAGAACTTTCTATTGAACTATTAGAAGAACTTTCTGTTGAACTTTCTATTGAACTTTCTGTTGAAGAAAGAGGTGAACTATCAGAACTTATGTTTTGACAACCAACTAATAAAAGAAACGATAAAAAAGCAGTAAAACAGATTTTATTTTTTTTCACGATGAAACTCCTTTGTATTCATGTTTAAATTATACTCCATATTGCTAGTGAGGTAATAAGAAAGCGGTTAACTAGATATTAATTCTCTTTATTTGCTAAGTATTGCAGTATATCAGGGTTCGTAAAGGTCGGATGCCCTAAAACAACATTAAACTTTTCTTGAATAGTTTTGCTTTGGTCAATAATTAAATCATAAGTAT
>JAISJY010000171.1 GCA_031261365.1 Caryophanales bacterium
CAGTTAATTAAATTGAATTGTACTAATTTAAGCATCTTGTTTTTCTCCTTCTGTATTTTCAATTAAAACATTTAATAATTCTTCAACTCGTTCTGGAGAAAGTAGAATATCTATAGTTGGTAAAATAACAATGGTTGTTGATAAATCATAAAAGTTCTTATCTAATTTAGCAATTATGGTTCTTTGAGCAAAAAAGCTTAGGGCTTTTCCAATTTCTTCTTGAGTTGGCTTTTTAGGAAATAAAGCTGGTGCTACTAACATTGACTGAATTAAAGCATGAATAGTAGTATAAACAACATTTGATTTAGCGTTTGTTTCTTTACTTGAATCATAAAATCTCTTAATACCAACTAAGAACTTTGTTTGGATTTTGTTTATTTGAATATGATTTTTGCCTTCTTCATTAGAAAGAGAAACGATATTTTTGTTATCATCTCTAGTTAATGAGTATTTAGCCATGGCAAAGTATTCTGTAAAGATATCATAATACCTTAATAAGAAAGTGTAATCACCGTTTGGACGGGGAATACGGTTTTTTTGGTCATAAAATTGTGCCAAGATAAAACTTTTGTTTAGTAATGTGTTAACAATAACACCGAATCTGTCTTTCTCAAGGGGAGAAAGGTTATTAAACTTTTCAATTGCCATATATACTCCTATTTCTTTACAACTTCAAATAAAACATCAGGGACGAGATATTTGTTATTTTCATATTCATCTTTTAAATCTTCACCTAAAACTGTTTTGAAAAACGCTTTAGGTTCAATACCTTTAATAATTGCTTTAATAGATAAAACTAATTCTTTATCATCAACTAAGTTCCAATCTTTTAAGTGGAGGGAAGTTTTATCATCAAGTAATTCGTGCATTTTATTAATAACTGCATCATCAGAATAAGTAAAATCTATGGCAGTTGCTTCTTCATAATCACCGAATGTTTCCATTTCTCCTAAATCAGTTTGTTCATCGTCAAGGACTTTTCTTTCTTGATTAGCACGAGAATATAAAGAAAACTCGTCAATGTACCCTGCTTGTTGTAAATTAATGACATTAGAGATATTAAACATTAAATCTTTGTTAGTGTTTTTATCTAATTTAGCGAAATATTTACAGATAGAAGCTAATTTCTTTTTGGTGCTACGGTTTTGTGAAGAGAAATGCTTCATTTTTTGAGTTGCTAAAGCGACATAAGAAGAACTTGCTTTATAGATTAGTTCAACTAATTCTTCAACTTGGACTAATTTGTCTTGAATGCTAGAAATAGTTTTAACTGTTTGCATTTTGGCTTGAGAAAAATCAGTTGTTGGGAAAGTAGAAGTAGATAGGTTAGCTATTTTCTCTAACATAACAGGGTCTCTTTGCCAACTAATTAAAATCTGCAAAATAGAACCTTTATATCTTTGAATGGAGTCTCGAGTATTTAAAGGGAAAAAGATTTGTCTAACAATGTTGTTTTGATAATCATCAAAATGTTCTTTGAGAATATCATAAGTATTATAAGAAGAAGAAACATATCTAATTCTTTTCCGAATATCATAGTCTAGGTTCTTTAATAAACTTAATAAATCATCTAATTCTTTAATAGAGTTTAATAAACTTATGAATTGATAACCAGATTCTAAATAGTCAGCCCCTTTCAAAGAATTATAAACATTAAATAAATGAATAGTGTAAGGGTGATTTCTTTCATTTAGAATATCATATAAAACATTTATTATTTTCCAAGAATAAGGAGGCACCATAATATTATTCATATTAAAGGTTGTTAAATCATATTCGTATTCAATCCAACCAGAAGCTTCAAGTTTTTTAATTATTAAAGCAATTTTACCAGAGTTTTCATTTGGGTCATAATCTTCATCATCGCTGAAATCAACTTGCTTTAATTCAATAATGTTAGTTAATGCGTCTACTAATACCTTTTTTAAGACAATAGTTTCTTGAAGAAATAACTTTCGGATACAGAATAGACACTTAATATAAATGTCTTTGTTTTTGGAAGTTAGAACAGAGAACATATTGCTGGGGATTACTTCAAATAATTCCATTTGCTTACCTCGGCTTTGGAATAAGTTAACTGTTCGATCAACTTATTGTCTTTTACTTATTTTATCTAATAAATAATATCTTTAAAATTATAACACGGAACGGAGAAACTGCAAGGCTTTAGGAGGGAAAAAACAAAAGTTTTTTGTGATTTTTTTTGCTTTTTATAAAATGGTACTAAATTAGTACTAAAATAGATATATAAAATGACTAATATTTGTTTGTTTGAAGTACTAGAGAAAAAATATTTTTAATTTTAATAATAATGCTAATAAAAAACATCTTTTTATAAATTAATAGAAACCTGTTTTTTTATTATTCTTTACACGAATATGCTTTATTTATTTATATTTTTAATGCTTTTAAAACACCTTCTATAAAAAAACACTTTACAAAACTATCAAATTAATATAATATATTATAGTTACTAATTTTGAAGGAGGTAGCATATATGGCAGTACCATTTAGAAGAACATCAAAAACAAGAAAAAATTTAAGACGGAGCCACTTAGCACTAACTGCACCAACTTTAACTACTTGCTCACAATGTGGTAAGAAAATTAAACCTCATACAGTTTGTAGCTGTGGGTATTATAACGGAGAGAAAGTTCTCTAGAATTTCTCTATTTCTTCGATAATAGATGTCAGTATAAGGTCTTCAGGGACCTTTTTTATTTCTATGCCTTTTTTAAATAAAATGCCACCCTGACTAGTTCCAGCAAAACCAATATCAGCATGTTTCCCCTCAATTAATCCATTGACAGAACATCCCATTAAAGCAACTACTATATTTTTATTAACATTTTGCAAATATTCTTCAATTTTTTCATAAATAGGTAAAGCATTCCATTGTATTCTGCCACAAGTTGGACAAGAAATTAATTTAGGATAAAAATCTATTAAATTAAAGTTTCTTAATAATTCTTTACATATTCTTATTTCTTTTTCTGGTTCAGCTGATACTGATATTCTAATAGTATCACCAATTCCTTTATATAATAAAGGAGCTAACCCTGCACTTGACCTTATGGAACTAGTGAAAACTCCTCCTGCTTCGGTTACTCCAATATGTAATGGATATTTTATTGTTTTACTAGCTAATAAATAAGCTTCAATAGTAGTTAAAACATCGCTTGATTTTAAAGAAACAACAATATTAAAAAAACCTAATGTTTCAAAGTATTTAATAATTCTTTTAGCCGAGATAACTAAAGCTTTAGGGTTATTTTGACCATATTTTATTAATAAAGACTTTTCTAAAGAACCAGAATTAATTCCTATTCTAATGGGAATGTTTTTTTCTTTAGCTAATAATACTATTTCTTTTAATTGTTTCTTATTACCAATATTGCCAGGATTTATTCTAATTTTATCTGCTCCATTTAAAATTGAGGCTAAAGCTAATTTATAATTATAATGAATATCAGCCACAATAGGTATATTTACTTTTTTACTTATTTCTTTTAAAGCTTCGGCATCTTCAAAATCTAAAATGGCAACTCTAACTATTTCACAGCCTAAAAGTTCTAGATTTTTAATTTGTTTAATAGTGGCAGTAATGTCTTTGGTTTTAGTATTGGTCATTGACTGAATTACAACCTTATTTTGTCCCCCAATTTGCACATCTTTGACAAAGACTTTTTTTGTTTCTTTTCTTGTTATCATAAAAATATACTATCACAAAAAAATAAATTATGATATATTTATATATGTCTAAAAAAAAGTGGAGGATATATGAGAGAAAATATTTCATACCGTTGTACTGAATGCAATAATGAAAATTATATCGGTGAAAAAGATAAAAAAAAGCACCCTGAAAGAATTGAAATTAAAAAGTATTGCAAAAAATGCAATAAAATGACGGTTCATAAGGAAAAGAAATAAAAGCCCGAAAGGGTTTTTTTAATTATGGAAATTAAAAAG
>JAISJY010000006.1 GCA_031261365.1 Caryophanales bacterium
GATTATATTTTAAGAGATGGCAAGACTTATCCCAAGTTTGATGCTCAAAGAACAGGAGAGTTTTGGAATTACTATGGTATTCTCTGGTATTTAGATTATGATAATCCTAATTTAATGGCTAAAGAAGGTCGTGCCATCACAAAAATGTTAGATAGAACTTATGATTATTTATCGCATAATGGGGGTTTTACTTCTTTAATAGGGGTACAAGTTTTGAATGAAGTTGATATCTTTCCAAGATGGAGAGTTTATCAATATAATATTCTTGATTCTTTAACAAATGAAAGATTTACTCCTGAAAGAGCCTGGGAAAAGGTTATTAATTCTTTAGATTATTTAGGTAAAGTAGTTAAAAATCACAAATATAAAGTTTATACTAGAACTAATTTTGCCTCTTCTACTAATACGGGAAGTGATGGAATTGGTCATGGAATATGGAATGGTAATGTAGTAAAAAATCCTCCTTTATGGGCTCAAGAAATATTTAATACAGAGGGCATAGATATTGTTGGTGATGATTCTTATACTTCTGTTATCAAAGATTTAAAAGGAATATCAGCCATGTATGGTAAAAACTTGAATGGGAACTTTTCTCATATTGCTGAAAATGATGGCAATTTTGCTAATACTCCTTCTCTTATCTTAACAGCTTTATCTCAAAATGCTGGTTATTCTATTTATGAATTAGCAACTTCACCTTTTTTCACGGAGAATGCGACTTCACCAAGTATTAATCAAGGTATTATTGAAGTTAATGCTGAAAAGAACATAACATATAAGGCTCATTATGAAACTACTAAGAACTTTATTTCTTTACTTAAAAAGGTTAATACTCCATTAAATCTAGCTAATTCTTCTAATATTGCAGTTTTTAATCTAAAAAGTAATTCACCAACCACAACTTTAAATCAAACTATTCAAACTGAAAATGTTAAAATTAATTTTGTTACTACTAATGGAGCTATTGGTTTTGGAATTGAATTAGACAATAAATTATATTTAGGCTTTAATAAAGATGTTGATATTTCTTTAGATAATGTTACAGTTAGTGCTATTAAGACAGGTAGTTATGGCTATGAGTTTATATTAGATGAGACACTTGCTCCTTCCTTGTCATTATCTTTAAATGGAGGAACTTTATATGAAGTATCTTTTCTTAGTAATGGTATAATTACTTCAACAACTTGGGAGAATATCGGATGAAAAAGAATCTATTATATATACTACCGCTTCTTATTGGTTGTAATGCTAACAACAAATGCCCTGTGGAAAGTTCTTTAATTACCTCAGTAAAACCTGTGGAAAGTTTTGAGAATAAAGAAGCAGTTTCTAAGTATAACTTGGTTGCTGAAAATGGTCGGGCAAGGTTTGAAACAAAAGAAGGTGAAGTTATTCCTGTTATTTCAGGTTATTTAAGAACAGACCAATTATTAAAAGCTGATTTTAAGACCCCTGAAGAATTAGAACCTTATTTTTCATTAGCTCAAGAAACTAATTTAAACTTTTTAGATATAGTTTTACAGTGGTCAAGTGTGGAAATAAATGAAGATGAATTTGATTTTTCTTTAGTGGAAAGATATTTAGATTTTGCTAAAAAATATTCTTTAAAAATTAATTTAATTTGGTATGGAAGTTTAGTAGATGGGGAAAGTCATTCGGCTAATTACCCTAATTATATTTTTGCAGATAATAAAAGATTTTCTGTAATTAGAGATTTATTTGATTTTGGTATTTATGGCAGAAATAATATTTTAGATTGGAGTGACCCTGATTTATTAGCGAGAGAACAATATGCTCTTTATCAAACAATGAATTATGTAGAAGAATGGAATCAAAATAATGAAAATTATAATCCTGTTTTAACTGTTCAAGTTGGACAAGGAGCTGATAGATTTCAAAGATGGAGAGTCGGGCAATATAAAGTTGTTAATCCTAAAACAAATGAAATATTTAATGATATAGATTCTTGGTCTTTAGTTCATGCTTATTTAAATGAAGTAGGCAAAGGAGTTAAATATTCAAGTTATCCTGCTTATACAAGAGCCGAGTTTTGTGAACAACCAGCTGTGACTAATTATGTTAGAGAGATTAAAAATCTAGAGTTTATTGATTTAGTATCTCCCACTTATTTACAAACTTTATCTAATGAAAAAAGTGGTATTAGTAGCTTTGTTAGTGAATACCCTAATATGCCTGTTTTGAATGTTGAGAATTGGGCAGATGATAGTAGTTATAGACATTTATTAGTGAATTCGGCTATGCAAGGAAGTGGTTTTACTTTTTATACTTTGTCTAATGCTTTATATTACCCAGAATCTCCTAATGGAGCTATATACCACCGTGTAGATAATGAAGTTTTTAATTCTATTAATACCAGAGCTAATGATATAAAAGAGGCTTCAGATATTTTGCTTAAATTAAAACAAGTATCTTATAAAGCTAAAGCTAGTAATTTTGCTTTGTTTGGTTTTGATAATTTAATAAGCGGTGTTCAAAAGATATATATGAAAGATATTGAAGCCAATAAGGGCTTGTTATTAGATTTTGATGCTGATGCTTATGGAATAGCTATCTATGATAATGGTAATCTTTATTGTGCAAGTTTAAATGATGCTACTTTGACTATTGATAATTGTACTATTCCGGTTGCTATAAAAGGACAATTTGAAGGAGTTAGTTTTGTTAATGGTGGTAATGTTTCTTTAGATAGTAATAAGATATTAAATATGAAAGCAGGAGAGGTTTATCGGGTTCGTTTAACTAATATTTTAGATTTGCCTTCTAATCAAGTCTTACAAACTAATGGTTATAAGTCAATAAATGAGTCTATTAGAGGTTAGAATGAAAAAACTTCTTATGACAGCCTTACTTTTAACTAGTTGTACAACTATTCCCTCAAGTTCTTTGAAAGAAAGTAGTTCTCTTTCAAGTAGTGAGAGTTCTCTTCCAACTGCTGAAGATATTTTAGTTAGTCAAGTTAGAACAGTTAATGGTAAAACATATTTAGAAGTTGAGGGAAATCCTTTTACTATATTTGCTGCCCAATTAAGATTAGATGGTTTAATGAATAGAGCAGTTTTCTCAGGGGTTTTACCTCCTTTAGAATATAGTGAAATGGAAAAGTATTTTGAGTATGCTCATAATCTTGGTTTAAATACTTTAGGTATTCCTTTGGAGTGGTCTAAAATAGAAATAGAGGAAGATGTTTATGACTTTACTTTAATGGATAATATTTTGTTTTATTTAGACAAATATAACTTAAAAGTTGAGTGGTTATGGTTCTCTTATAATATGTGTGGTGATACTCACTCTTTTACAATGCCTGATTATATTAATAATAATAAAATAGATTATCCTGATTTTCCCCGTCAAAGTGCTTCTTATTATAATAAGATGTATGGCTGGATGAGTAACATAGATTTATCTAATTCTTTATTATTACAAAGAGAGCAAATAGTTTTAGAAAAGATTATGGATTATTTATATGAAAGAGCTAAAACCTTAAATAAGAAAGAAACTATTTCTTTTCAAATACATAATGAAAGTGATGGTTTACTAAGATGGAGACTAGAACAAAGCCAAATTAGTGACCCTTTAACTAATGAATTGTTTACCCCTGAAAGATTATGGGAATTAACATTAAACTCTCTTAATTCCGCTGGGTTAGCAGTTAAAAATAGCAAATATAAATGTTTAACTAGAGTAAATGCGACTGTTAATTTTGGACTTTTAGACTTTCCTCAATTTCCAAATAAGGAATTATCACATAAACAAACTGTTGATTTGCCTGGCATAGATATTGTGGGAGATGACCCTTATGTTACGGATATTAAAACAGTAGCTGGGGAAATAGAAAAATTAAGATATCATAATAATTATCCTCATATCTCGGAAAATATGGGAGAATATGAAAACTCAGCTAGTTTGATGTTAGGAGTTTATCAACAAGGTGGTAGTTATGTCTTATATGATTTAGCCACTCCAGCCTATTTTATTCAAATAAATGGTAATTCAGCTTATCAAATGGATCAAGGTATTTTAACTTATAATTTAGAGGATAAAGCTCATACTGATATTGTCAGACAATTAGTTTTGGCTTTAAATAAAGCTAATAGTGTTTTACCTTTAATAGATAGTCAAGATTTTGCTATTTATAACTTAAATAATCAATTTAAAATAGGAAATTATACTCAAACTGTTAAAACAACTCAACATGAGATTACATTTAATGCTAGTGATGGGTCTTTGGGATTTGCTTTCTCTAAAGATAATTATATCTATTATGGAAGTAGTGGAACTGTTAACTTTACTCTTAAAAATGGTATAGTTGCTCCAGTGGCTGAAATAGGTTACTTTAATAAGGAAGGAGAGTTTGTCAGAGAGTTAACTACTTATTTAACTGATAAAATGATTAGTGAAGCAGGGAAGTTATATCGGGTCAAGGTTAATTCTATTTCTAGAGAAGTTATTAGTGATACTAATGATTATTTATTATGAGAAATTTAAGAGTTAAGAGTGTTGTTTATTATGAACATATTGATAATGATTATATTTTAATGCATCAGCATTTATCTTATGAGTGTGTTTTTTATATAACAGGTAAAGGTATTTTAAGTGCAGATGGAGAGAAGTATGAGTTTAAAGCTCCTTGTGCCACGATTGTTAGTCCTAAAATAAATCATGATGAATTAGATATTGAAGGTAGCAATGTTTTTATTGTTATTTTTGACTGTGAAGATTTCCCTTTCACTTTTAAGAAATATGATTTAACTAATGAAGCTTTTAAAGAGTATTATACTATTTTCTCTAAAATGCAAGAGTATGAAAGAGGACATTCAATTTATAGTAATAATATTATTAATCATTATTTTTCTATCTTTCTTTTGTCTTTATTACAAGAAGATAATAATATTGAAACTCAAGAATATGACACGACTTTTTTAAAGAGAATTAAAACTTTTATTAAAGAGAATTACAGTCAAAAAATAGATTATAACTTTTTGGCAAATTCAATTGGTTATTCTTATCACCGTTTAAGACATAAGTTTGTGGAATTAACGGGCGTTGCTTTGAATAAGTATTTAAATAATTTCCGTTTAGATAAGGCTAAAATATTATTACAAGATACTAATAAGAACTTATCACAAATTGGCATAGAGTGTGGCTTTGCCTCTGATGTCTATTTTGCAACTGCTTTTAAGAAACATTTTAATTTAACACCGATGGAATATAGAAATGAAGTAAAGAATACTTACAGATATGGAATAACTAGTATGAAAAAAGAAATACCAAAATTGTTTATTGATACAGATTTAGGCGGGGATTGTGATGATGCATTAGCGATTGCTCTAGCTAATATTGCTCATAACAATAAACAAGCCATTTTAGACACCATAATTCATGTGACAACTTTTCCTTATGGGGTGGGTTGTGTTAAAGTCATAAATGATTATTATGGTAATAAGATAGATATAGGAAGTTATCAAAATAAAGAGTTTTTAAATGAAGAAAAGTTTAATATTTTTGTGGAAAAGACTTGTCAAAAGTATAATGTTTCTTTAAAGAATAATGATGTAGAAAACTCTATAACTTTATTAAGAAGAAAATTAGCTATGGCAAATGATTACTCAATTACTTATGTTTCTATTGGTACTTTTAATAATATTTCGGATTTAATAGATTCAAAAGGCGATGACATATCAGCCTTAACAGGTAAAGAATT
>JAISJY010000051.1 GCA_031261365.1 Caryophanales bacterium
AAGTTATATAACTATATTATCATTTCTTATTTTTATTTGCAACTAAAAACAATGCTTTTTATTTTTTCTATTCTTTTTTTGTTTGTTATACCTCTGTTTTACCCTGAATAGTTACAATCAGTAATACCTATTCCTTGTTTTTTATATTTACTTTTCCAATTAATTAATCCAACAATATCACCCATTAAATAAATAAACCATAGAATAATTAAAGAAGAATTAGAACTATCTTGTATGGTTAATAATACATACATTATAACCCCCACTAAAGCACTAATTGTAAAGAAATAGTAGCAATAATAGTTATTTTTAGTTATAAAGAATAGAGCTAATATTAAACCCGCATTAACAAAGGCATCTAAATACCATAAGTTACCTTTTAAAAGATACAAAATAATCATAAAAAGACCAGATAAAGATAAGTAAACAAGAAAACTTAAAAGGGCTTGTTTAATATTTAAAGTTTTAATAGGGGCTTCAGTTGTTGCTCTATTTCTAATAACGGCAATAAGAAGAGAAGGGACAGAATATATCAAACAAATAAAAGCGGTTAGCCAGACATGTTGTAAAATAGTTGATATACCTAATAAAACATTATTAATAACACCTAAATGTAAGGAGTATTTCTTTTTGGTAATTAGAAAAGCACTATATAAAACACCAGATAGAGTAGCAAAATCACTTAAAATGCTGATGGGTTGAAAAGGTAAAAAGATATGTGAAAGAGTTATTAAGATTAGAGTTAAACAAATACAACAAATATTAAATATTTTTATTTTCATGGTAGTATTTTATCTTATAAGATAGTAAAAGTATATTGTTTTATGTAAAGATAAGTAGGACTAAATACCATTGAAAAAACTTTTGTATTATACGGATGATACTGTAAATGATACTGTAAAACGACAAATGATACTGTAAAATATCAAGTAACAAGATAAAGATAGTTAAAATGATTAAAAAAACCTTCTGTATGTCATTTTATAACAAAAACAAATTGACATAGTTTTTAGATGTGGTAATATATATAAGGTTAGAAAATCCTCTTAAATGGGGAATTAAAATTCTGGTCAGTTAAAAACGCCTGGAATAGTGTGTATAGAAAAGGAGAAATAAATGCCAACAATTAACCAATTAATTAGAAGCGGAAGACAACAAGTTGTTTTCAAGTCCAAAGCACCTGCTTTACAAAAGACTTATAATTCACTTGTTAAAAAATCAAGTCCACTAGCAAGTCCTCAAAAAAGAGGAGTATGTACTAAAGTTGCGACTATGACCCCAAAGAAACCAAACTCAGCACAAAGAAAGTTTTGCAGAGTTAGATTATCAAACGGTTATGAAGTTACAGCTTACATCGGTGGAATTGGTCATAACTTACAAGAGCATTCAGTAGTTATGATTAGAGGAGGCAGAGTTAAAGATTTACCGGGTGTTAGATACCATGTTATTAGAGGTACACTTGACTGTGCTGGAGTTAATAATCGTTTACAAGGTCGTTCTTTATATGGAACAAAGAGACCTAAAAAGAAATAGGAGGAATAGAGTATGCCAAGAAGAAATAGACCCGCTAAAAGAGATGTTTTACCAGATCCAATATATAGTTCAAAATTAGTTTCAAGATTAATTAATCAACTTATGTATGATGGTAAAAAAGGTACTGCTCAACATATACTTTATACTGCTTTCAAAAAGGTTGAAGTTAAAAGTGGAAAAAATGCTTTAGAAGTTTTTGAAGAAGCTTTAAATAATATCAAACCAGCTCTTGAATTAAAACAAAAAAGAATTGGTGGAGGTAATTATCAAGTTCCGGTTGAAGTTAGAGAAGAAAGAAGAATTACATTAGGTTTAAGATGGTTAGTTAATTATTCTAGGAATAGAAATGAAAAAACTATGGAAGATAAATTAGCAGGTGAGATACTTGATGCAAGTAATCGTTTAGGAAACTCAGTTAAGAAGAGAGAAGATACTCATAGAATGGCTGAGGCTAATAAAGCTTTTGCTAATTTTAAGTTTTAAGAGAATAGGAGAAAGAAATGGGGAGAGAATTTCCTTTATTAAGAACGCGTAATATCGGAATAATGGCTCATATTGATGCTGGTAAAACAACAGTAACCGAAAGAATATTGTTTTTTACCGGGGTAAACTATAAGATAGGTGAAGTTCATGAAGGGGCAGCCACAATGGACTGGATGGAACAGGAAAGAGAAAGAGGTATTACAATTACTTCGGCAGCAACTACTGCTACTTGGAAGAACCATCGTATTAATATTATAGATACTCCGGGACATGTTGATTTTACAGTTGAAGTTGAGAGGTCATTAAGAGTTTTAGATGGAGCAGTTACGGTTCTTGATGGAAAAAATGGTGTTGAGCCACAAACAGAAACGGTTTGGAGACAAGGAACTAAATATAATGTTCCACGAATTGGCTATATTAACAAAATGGACAGGTCGGGCGCAAACTTTTTTGATGTTGTACGTCAAATAAAAGAGGTGCTTGG
>JAISJY010000052.1 GCA_031261365.1 Caryophanales bacterium
GATAATAGTCAAATGGTTGTTATTAATGTAGAAAATGAAGAATTAGTATACTATGATACGATTTCAATTGAGGAAGCAGAGGTTATTTCAGTTTTTAAAGAAGAGTGTAATGTTAATAATGTTTTTAATAATACAATTTTACCTCCTTCAGCCGAATTAGATTATGCAATTAATGACCCTGATTTGATTATTGATTTTACTTTTTTAACTAATGAAGAAAGAACTTTTATTGATATTTTTTCTACAGTAGTTACAATTATAGACATTACTGAAGTTCCTATAGAAGTTGAAGAAGAAATATATGTTCATTTAGATGCTACAACAGCTAAAACCGAAAAAACTCTACCTATATTTAGCACCATTACAGTATATACAAAAGAACTCTCTTTACTAGCACCTGAAATTGATGTTCACATCTTAGATTCATATTTACCACTAGAAGATTAAGTTATTTTTTCTTCTTGTAGTAATTTATAACATAGTCAAATACTTCTTCAGCTGTTTGATTATGTTCTTTGTCTTCAAAAGCACATGGTGCTATAAAACTTGCACCATTTTGTCTCACACTAAAACTCCCTGTTTTAATCCACTCATAATCTGGCTTCAATACTCCTTTATTTACTAATTCAAGAAATATTAAATGAGCTTTTCTATTGACTTCTCTATATAACTTCTTGTCCCTAATAACTTCCTTGCACTTTCCTTCTCTAACTTTTTCCCAATCATAAGTATCCAATTCATAAGTTGTGTCATACTCATTAATAGCTAAATTATATATCTCTATGTCTTTAAGATAACTTAATAATTCTACTTCATTTATTTTCATATTGTTTATAATTATAAAACTAATTCCTTGACTTCTTCTAGTATTTCGGGAGGAACATATTTTAACTTTCTTGTTTTTTCTTGAATATCTTTACACTTATTTAAAGAAGCTATACAAAAATCTTTGGTCCGACTATTTAAAGGTACTTCAAAAATATACGGTAGAGGTGCATTTACTTTCACCAACATATCAACCATTTCTTTGGTTTTAAAGACTTCTGGAATTAAATCAAATTTATATCCAGACTTTAATGTAGCCAAACAAAAATTAAAGGTCCATGCCACACGAGGAATAGAAATACCATCTTCCCACTCTATCGGTTTACCAATAGAAATCCTACTTTCAGGGTCTTGTCTATAAACTTTTTTACTCTTAAAATATTTAGAAACTTTTACTCCCAGAATCTTTAATAATTCATAAATATGGATTGGTGGTATTTTACTTTTATTAAAATATTTACACCTTAAATCTACTAATTCAGTATGGTGAAGATTAAGTCCACCATGAATATCATAATAACTACATTTAGAACATTGATAATGTGAGACAAAGATTCTCCCAGACAAAGGACTAAAACCAAAATGAATAAGAAACATTTTTTCATGACACTCTGGACATATTTTAGAATAAGCTGGTTCATTAATATAAAGTTTTAAAAGCTCACCTAAAGTTATTTTATCTCTCTCTTGAGATATATACATACTTGAATATAAGGTTTTAGGTATCATTATATTAGCATACTTTGGCTCATTTATAATTAACTCACTATTGTCTAAGAAAAGTCCTAAATTATCATAAAATGAATTGATATAATTTCTTTCTCTTTCCCTGTAATCTTCGTATTTTACAAGCATTTTAGAGTATTTTTTTTCAGTAATACCCATTTCAGCAAAGTTAGGCAAATTAGAATCTTTGTATGAGCAATATATTTTATAGCCATCTACATAAACATAACTAAGCAAACCTATTTCTTCTCTATCTCTATTTAAAAACTTTATTGTTTCATCTATTGTTCCTACAAAAGCTACATCTTCTTCTTTTAATCCTAATTTTTCCAAGTCTAGCTTGTTTTTAATTTCATTATTCCCATTTGCCTTTTTCACTTCGTTATTTTCTGTTTTCATTTTTTCCCTTCCTTATCATAATTAAAATGTCTTTTTTTAGCTTTTTTATATTCTTCTATAAACGGTCTCAGTTTTTCATTATCAATTTTATCTAAATTAAATATAATGTTCATACCAAAGAACATTCTAATATGCGTACTAGAAATATTATGATTTGGATCGTGTAAATCAAAGAAAATCGGATTATAATAAGCCGTATTATCACTTGTTTCCTTTTCATAATATAAGCAAAAGCCTTCCTCAAAAAAGAATATAAATCTATAGATTATTTCAGTTAATTTTAAACCTTCAACTTTATATCTATATTCTACTATCTCTGCTCCATTAATAATCAAGGTTGAAGACTTATAAAAATAAGGTGTATTTTCTTTAAATGCTTTAAACTGTAAAATATCTACTTGTCTAACACGCTTCAAAACTGCTTTTTTCAAAACGATTTTTTCTTCTTTGGTCATATAATTTCTCCTTTAAATATTTGATTATTTTTAACTAATTCTACAAATGTAACCGGCTCATAATTATTAATTTCCACTGAGGCATTAAGAACATTATTCATAGTTTTTAATAGAGGTAAATCATTATTATGAATATGACCATGAATTAAATATGTTCCTTCAAAACACAACATAGGGTAGTGACATAGTGTTACTTTATTTTTACCATTACTAAAAGTTAATAATTCATTAACACTAATAAAGTATTTCTTTAAATCAACTTTATTAAGCCATTTCTTATCATGATTACCAATAATTAAGTGTTTCTTACCTTTTAATTGTTTCAAGATTAATTCAGGATCTTCGCTAGAACGGTAAAACAAATCACCAATAATATAAACAGTGTCTCCGTTACTAACTTTATTATTCCACTTTTTAATTAAAGTAGAGTTCATTTCTTCTAAACTCACAAAAGGTCTATTAGTTAATTTAATAATATTATAATGTCCAAAATGAGTATCGCTTATATAGTAAATCATATTATTTAGCCCGACATACTCCACCTGAAATCAAAAGATACGGTTCTTTAGAGAAACCCTTTAAAGCCTCTTCTTTAGTTTTTCCTTCACTACAATATTTTTCATCAACCACCATAAATACCCGAATATCATAAAAAGGCATATTAAGATTACAGTCTATAACCTTAAGATTATCAATGATTTCAATACTATGAATTATATAATCTGAGCCTGAAATCATCATCATATTATTATCAAAAAATACATTATTAAACTTAAAATTACAATTAATTTCATTTGCTCTTTTATAAATATTACCATCTGTCAAAGGATTATGAGAAACATCTAAACGGGAGTTTCGGCGATTATACTCTTGTCCAATTCTCTGCCACCCGAATACCCAACAGTCATAAATCTCACCAATTCTCTGTATTTCTTTAAAATCAATAGTTCTTAAATTATTAATTGATAAATCTAGATACTGCGTTATTTTCCTTATTTTACCAAAGTTAATATTAACTAATTTATTATTTCTTAAATTGATATAACCATCAACAAATTGAATATTATTAAAATTAACATTTATTAAATCTCCGTTTTCTAAATCTAATCCTTCTTTTAATTCAACTACCTCATCATTAAAAACTAATTCATTCTCCTTTAATGTGGCTAGTTTCTTCTCAAGTATTTCTGATAATTTCATTTTTTCTCCTCTCCTGTCTTTTTCCATATTTAAAAACAATTTAATTTTATTTTATTAATTTTGCTAATGTCAACTTTTCTTGGTAACTTTTTTAATTATTTGCTTTAAAGTTATAAATAGGAATTAATCTTTTAACTATTTCAGCGGTTGGTTCAATAGCTTTAATTATTTCTTCCATATTCTTATAAACAAAAGGTGCTTCATCTAATGTGCCTCTGCTTATACTAGTAGAATAAATACCTTCCATAGACTTACTATATTCTTCCATCGTAAAAACTTTTCTAGCCATGCTTCTACCATATAATCGTCCTGCTCCGTGTGGTGCTGAATAATTCCAATCTTTATTCCCTTTCCCTTTACAAACCAATAAACCATCTCGCATATTCAAAGGTATTAATAAATCTTCACCTAATTGAGCCGAAGTTGCTCCTTTTCTTAATATCATATTTTCAACATCAATAAAATTATGAGTAGAATGAATAACACCTAAGTTTCTACCTCTTAACCCTACTAAAATAGTGTTAATAATCTTTTCATGATTTCTTTTAGCAAACTCATTCATTATTTTCATATCAAATAAATAATTTTGCATATCTTCCCCACTTAAATAAGATAATCCTTTTAATAATTCATTTCTTTGCTTCTTTCTTCGGCTAATGCTTGATAATATTCAGCTACTAATAATCCTATATTCCTTGAACCTGTATGAACTGAAATATAACCATCTTCGTAGGCTTCTATAAAATGATTACCACCTCCCAATGTTCCTAAAGAATGGGTGGCTTTTTTAATATTATTTCTAGATAAATGTTCGGCACACTTTAATTGTTCAAAAAACTCATATTCAATAGTTGGAACATTATGAACACTTCTACCCGAAGGAACATATTTTTTAATTAAATCATCTAATTTATCTAACATATCTTTTAAATCTAAATCAGTCTTTAACAAAGAAACTGAACAAGAAATATCTACTCCAACTAAATTTGGACATACTTTATCTTTAATAAGCATAGTAGTACCGATAACACATCCTTTACCAGCATGACAGTCTGGCATAAATCTTATATTAGCATCTTCTCCTAAAATACTATTACTCATTTCTAGCATTTGCGTTTTAGCACTATCTTCAATAGTATCAGCAAAACATTTAACAATGCCATATTTAGTTTCATATATTTCCATTTTGTTACCTCTCTTTAATCATATCTTTTAATTTTTTATATTTCCACTTTTCTTAATACTTTTTGAAAATATTTAAAAATAATGCAATTTATCATTAATAAAAGATGTTTTTATATGAATATATTAATCAACAACTAAAACTTTTTTAACTGTTTCCTTTGCTTAACCGCCTACATATCCATAATAAAAAGTAGCATTATTAGTTATATAAAAGTCATATCCAATTTCATTTTCATAAGTAAAATTGTTTTTTTCTTTAAAATAACCTGTATTTGTATAATAACCATAACATTGATTTCCCGAACATGAAGGAAGCACATAGTCAAGTTTTCCTTCAATACTGAATAAATCTTCACTTGTAAAAAAGTAATTATTATTGTATTTTATTTTACTTGTTGAAAGAACAGTATCACCAAAAGAAACTATAAAACTTGGCTCTAATGAGTAATTTAAAACATTTAATTGAATGAAAGTATATTCTATAATACCTTCCGTTTTAGAAGAAGAATTATTCTTTTCTATACACCCACTCATTAATATTGTTGCAATGATTAAAGCTGTTTTTTTTATTTTTCTTCTCCTTTCAGTACCTAATAAATATAAAACTTAAGCAATTTAATTTTACCATTTATAATAGTAATATGTTATTTTTTGCAATAGATCAGTAAGTGCAGATTTTGCACATACTTGATTACTATTTAGCTCTATATCAACATTCTATTATTTTAAATCTGCTTATTTTAAAATGTCATAAGAAATTACATCAATAATATCGTTCAAAATTATTTTTTCTTTGTCGCAAAAGGATTATACTCATTAAACTTTTTCAGGAAAGCGTACCATGTAACCATAATGTATAGTATTATAATCGGCCAAAAAACCACAAAATAATAAAACATATTCATACTTGCCTCCGTAACATCACCATCTGTCACAACAACTGTCGTAAAATTAGCCGAAATACACATGGCTAATGTCAATAAAATTGAAAATATCACAAATAATATTGGATATATTGATTTCTTAAAATAATGGCATTGCTGACATTCTTCAAGCCATTTTTTATATTGAAAT
>JAISJY010000013.1 GCA_031261365.1 Caryophanales bacterium
TAAACCATATGAAAAAGGCTCAAGAAGAATTATTTAGAGAGAATATTCCTGAAACACCTGCTAATATTGCTGAAAAAATAAGAGAATTATATCCCAAAGATGGAGATGTGACAGAAGAAAAAATCCAACAATATTTAATTGATAGACAAAGTTTATTAAGTATTGATGAGAAATATGGAAGTTCTGATTCTGATAGTACTTGGGTTGACCATATTGGAGAAGATTCCGACTTTTTAGAAGAAATTGCTCAAGAAGAGAGATATGATATTTTTAGAAAAGCTTTAGATAAATTAAAAAACAGAGAATTAGATATTGTTAAATTAAATAGAGGTTTTGGTAGAGTAGAAAGACCTTATTCTTTAGAAGAAATAAGTGAAATGTTTTCTGTTCCTGTTAGTGAAATTGAAAATATTATTGAGACTGTCCGCTCCAAACTAAGTAGAACTAAAAATTGGGCAGAAGTTAAGACTTTTTTAGAAATGGATGAAAAGAAATTAATGGCACAGTTTAATGTTATTGAGAATATTAATATTTTTGAATCTGGTTTAGAGAAAACTAACCAATTAGGTATTGCTTTAAGATATGCTATTGAAGAAGCTTGTTTAACAAGTAGAGAGATGCATATTTTTAAATTATTTAAAGGTTTTGGCAGATACTTTAAAGAAAACTACAAAGGTATTTCTTTTCAAAAGATTGGGGAGATTTATAATTTATCAAGACAAAGAATTAGTCAAATATATGTTGAAGCTCGAAACTCTATTAAACAAACCAAAGAATATGCTATCTTAAAAGAAATATTTGAAGATGATGAGGAAGAGGAAGAATGAACTTATCAATTAGATTAAAATTAATAGCTTCTTGTTTACCTTATTCTAGCCGTGTCGTTGATGTTGGCTGTGATCATGGACTTTTAGATTTATATATTTTAGAAAATAGAATCGCGAGTAAAGTAATTGCTTTAGATAATAAAGAAGGACCATTAAATCAAGCTCGTTTAAACTTTGATAAAGATAAAAACACTTACCCAATTGAGTTTGTTTTAAGTGAAGGTTTAGAAAAAGTAGATGCTAATGAATTTGATGCTATTGTTATTGCTGGTATGGGTGGTAATAATATTGCTAATATTTTATTAGAGGCTAAAAATAAACTAAATAATACCACGGCTATTATTGTTAATCCCACTAATAATTTTCCTTATGTTAGAAAGGTTATTAATAAATTAGGCTTTAAAATCCATTCTGAAGATTATATTATGGAGTCTAATAAAACGAGTGTGATTATAAAGTTTGTTAGAGGGACAGAAAAATTAGATGCTCGTCAAATAAAATATGGAAAGTTTTATGATGTTGATAAAAGTTATTTCTTTGTTGAATATTTAAAAAGTGAATTAAAGCTTTGTGATAAATTGGTTAGAAAAATACCTGATAAAACTAGCAAGAAAGTTATAACTGCTGCTGAAGATAAGATATATTTACAAACTTTATTAGATAAGATTTAACTCTTTTATTTCTTCCCCTTTTAAATAATTAATAACTTGTTCTACTAAATAAGCAGGAGTAGAGGCAGCTGAAGTTATAGCAATTTTATTTAAGGTTTTAATTGTTTCATTTAATTGTTTATAACTACTAATATAAATGGCATTACCTTTATTTTTAGCTAATTGAAATAATTTTAAGCCATTAGAAGAGTTTTCATCTCCCACCACAATGATTAAATCATATTCTTCTTTAATATCTAAAACAGCTTTTTGTCTTAAATAAGTTGCTTGGCATTGTCCATTTATAATTTCAACATTTTTAAAATTATTTGTAATGTAATTAGTTATTTCTTTTATTTGTAATAAGGAAATAGTTGTTTGAGAGATAAAAGCATAATTAATTTCTTTATTTAACTTTTCTAAATCCTTAATATTTTCTATTAAAAAGATATTATCACTTATTGATAAAGTAGCTTCAGCTTCTGGGTGTCCTTTAACTCCTAAATATATTATTTTCTTTTCTTTTAATTTGTTAATAATTATGTCCATATTAGCTTGAACATGATAACATGTGGTATCTATTAAGGTTAATTTTCTTTCTTTGATGTAATCTAAAATATGTGAAGGAGTACCGTGAGCAGAGGTAATAATAATACCTTTATGAATATTAGATAAGGCTTGTATTTTATCTCCATTTATTAGTTTAATACCTAAAGATAATAAATAATCCATGACTTGCTTATTATGAACTAACATATTTAATAAATAAATATCTTCTTGGGGATTTTCTTTTCTAATTAGGAGAGTTTTATTAAGGGCATTAACCACCCCTTTACAGTAACCTTGAGGTCTTATTTTATGAATTAGCATATATACATTATACAATATTAAATGGTATAATTTATAAGTGAAAAATAAAAAATTGATTATATTAATAGGTTTAATCCTTTTAAGCGGATGCGGTTTATCGCCAAAGAGTTTTTTTAATCAACATAATAATGTTATAAAAGAGAATAATAATACTTTTTCTTATGATAGGGAGAGTGATACTTATAAATTAGTTAGCAAATATCAAAGTATTGATACTTTTATTTATGAAACTATTATTGTTTATCGGAAGTTTAAAGATATTCCCAAGTTATTAACAGTTGTTGAAGGACCACAAGGCAAGACTGTTCTTATTTTCTCTGATTTTACTTTTGAGAAAGCTCCTATTTTTCATTATAATACCTCTACTTATGATAAATTATATTCAAATGCTTATAGTTATGAAGCTTATGCTCAGAAAAGTTTCACTTATGTTTTAGAAAGTGTAGAATGGGCAAATAAATTATTACTTGATAATAATATGAAAGGATTATGGTAAAATGACAACATTTAAGAATTATATATTTAAAGAATATATTGAAAAGACTTTAAAAGATATTAACTTTATAACACCGACTGAAGTTCAAGAAAGAGTAGTTCCTTTTGTTTTGAAAAAGAGAAATGTTATTGTTAAAGCTCCAACAGGTACAGGCAAGACCCATGCTTATTTATTAGGTTTATTACAAAATATTAATGAGGATGAAAAGAGAACTCAAGTTTTGATTTTAACACCTACTAGAGAATTAGCTTTACAAACATTTCAAATTATTAATGAGTTTGTCAAAAATGAAGAAAGATTAAAAATTAAATTGTGTATTGGTGGTAAAGATAGTGAAGTTATTAAAGAAGTTCCTCAAATAGTTATTGGAACACCTTCTAGAATATTAAAATTAATTATGAATAAATCTAAATTAAATCTTTCTAAATTATCTAGTATTGTTATTGATGAAGCTGATATGTTAATGGAATCTGGCTTTGTTAGTGAAATTGAAGCTATTTTAGAAACCTTTAAAGTTAATCAAACTATTTTGTTATCGGCTACTATTAATCAAGAATTAAGGAAAGTTTTAGTTAAGTATCTTTTTAACCCTGAATATGTAGAAATAGGTAAGAGTGCTAATCCTTTTAAAATTAAACATATCATTGTCCCTTTGAAACATTTAGATAGAACAGATGTTACTATTTCTATTTTAAAGAATATTAATCCTTTTCTAACTATTGTTTTTGTTTCTAAGATAGAAAATATTCAAAAGGTTTTTGAAAAGATTAGTAATGAAGGCTTTAAAGTGGGTATTCTACACGGGAAATTAACTCAACAAGAGAGAACGAGTATTTTAAAAAGAATACAAAGTGGAGTTTTTCAAGTAATTGTGGCGAGTGATATAGCTAGTAGAGGTATTGATTTAACGGTCTCAGAAGTTATTAATTATGATTTACCTTATAATAGTGAATACTTTTTTCATCGGAGTGGTAGAACAGCAAGAAATGAGGCAGAAGGGAAAGTTTATAGTATTGCGGACGAAGATAATTTAAAGAAATTACAAACATTAATTGATATTAAACAAGCAACTTTTATGAGGTTTAAAGATGGAGCGGTCATTTTAAAAAATCCTTATGTAGTTATAAAGAAAAAGTTTAAGTCAGAAGAGGTGGAAAAGATTTTAAAATATCATAAGGGTGATAAAATTAAACCTAATTATAAAAAGAAAGTTAAATTGTTAGTTGAAAAACAAAAACAAAAA
>JAISJY010000107.1 GCA_031261365.1 Caryophanales bacterium
ACACAATAGTAAAGAAATCTGTTACAGGTTCTGGTCCTCTAATACGATCAACTGCAATACTAAATCTAGCTACCAATGAAGAACCCTCATTTATTTCTGGGTCTCTTGTTAATCTTCCAACTAATACTACTCTGTTAATCATTTTATTACCTCCTAATTTTTATTAACAACGATGTGTCTTAATACATTAGGGTTAATGTTCAATAGCCGTGTAAACTCTTTTAAAGCAACACTTCCTTCTTCTAACTCAAAATTAGTTACAACATAGTAACCATATTTTTCAAAGTTAATCGGATAGGCAAGTTGTCTTTTTCCCCATTCACTAGGTGCTAAATTCAAGGCTCCGTTGGTCACAAGAATATTATGAATATCTTCAATAATTTTGTTTCTTGCTTCTTCCTCTAAGTCTGCTTTTAACACATACATAGTTTCATACTTTCTCATTTTTTCTCCTTCTGGTCTATGGCTATCTATATTTTTAGATAGCAAAGAGCGGTTTAAACCTCAATAATTATAACTTAAATATATTAATAATCAATTCTTTTTTGATTTAATATATTGAAACAAAAGAAAATCATCACCTTTAATATGTTTTGCTAACCAATTTGTTAAGAAATCACATATATCTTTAGCAAAAGCAGTACATTCCTCATCACTTGTAAGTCTAACATATTTCTCTAAGACTTCACCAACTGTCTTTTTAAACTCATTATGAATACTATTGTGTTGTAACCTATTTGGGTAATCAGCATCCTTACTTACTTTTTCTTCTGATGTAAAATGTTGAACAGCATAAGTAGCTAAAAACCTTAATGTTTCTAATATTTCTTCTTTTCCAATATTACCACTTTCTAATTTGTTACTTAACTTGTCTGTTTCTTC
Organism: Caryophanales bacterium; assembly: GCA_031261365.1. GTDB lineage: Bacteria > Bacillota_I > Bacilli_A > RFN20 > JAISJY01 > JAISJY01. The sequence continues at coordinate 883 of JAISJY010000107.1, forward strand.
AACTAATGTTTTGTGTTGCCCATCAATTAATTCATTGCCTAACTCAAATGTTGCATTCCAATGCTGTTTCATATTACTTCCCTCCGTTAATGATATTAATATTTTAGCAGTTAATGGATGATATTTCTATGATTTTATAAGGAAATGATAAAAAACTACTTAGTTTTAATTTCAGCACAGACTTTTTTATTATCTTGCTCTAATTGTTTGGCAATTCTTTCCTTATATTGATTACTTACTCTTTTAGAATATTCCAAGAGATAATCCATATAATTATTTATCGGTACTCTTTTTACTGTCTTTTCCTTTTCCATAAGTAATCCTCCTAAGGTGATTATAACACACTCTTTTAATAATTGTAACAAATTACTTTTATTTAGTTTAAGCATTAGAAATTAGGTAATATAAAGTCATTATTTCCCTTTTTTTCTTAAATAATATCATCTAAATGATTAATTATTAAATAATCTCTATTTTCTATATCTACATATAAAGGAATATTTCCTCTTTTATTTATGAAATCCCCAATTTACATGTCTATTACCAGGATTCCATTTATTATCCCAACCTAAAGGTTTTTTCTCTGCTTCAGCATAAATAGCTGACATATAACAACCCTCAAATGCATTTTCACCAATAATAGAAACACTTGAAGGTATTACCGCGAACAATAGTTTCCAGCAACCCTTAAATTGTTCTTTGTTAATTACAGTAATTGAGTTTGGAATAACTATCCCAATTAATTCTTCTTTATTATCAAAATTATAAGTAGTTAATTCTGGAACTTTTTTTAACAATTCGTTTAATTCATTTCCTGTCCATTCACAAATAACACCATTCTGACTTGGATTAACTTTTCTTGCAAGATAATCACTATAACCAGCAGTTGAAATGATACGCACTGGGATTTTTTCTGTTGCATCAACATAAACAATACATTTACCAAACAAACTTAACTTAACAAACAAACTTAACTTACCAAACGAACTTAACTTATAAAAGTTAAAAAAACGAGAAACACCTTGAACATTAACCAGTCTAAATCCATCTAAATTCAATTCCTTCTCAACTAATTGTGGCATATTAGCCCTCCTTTTAATAATCTACCTTTTCTTGACTTTTAGTGTATTTAAATAAGACATGCTTTTTAGCAACACTTTTGTATATTAAAAACTATTTAATATTTCAATACTATTAACATTATTATGGTCTGTTATCGCGAATATATCGACTTTAGCATCTATGTATGCTTCAATCAAATCTTCAATACTTATAGCTCCATCAGACTCAAAGGTGTGCGAATGGAGGCTTATTCTCATAACTTCTGGTAATTTTACATAATCTTCTTTTTTCATTATTTTTATTTCCTTTTTTTCTTAAACTATATCATCTAAATGATTAATTATTAAATAATCTCTATTTTCTATATCTACATATAAAGGAATATTTCCTCTATTATGAAAATCTGTACCTACTGAACTCAATAGTTTGTTCTTTTTTACTAAGTCAGTTAAAAACCTTGTTTGATATTGATTAAACAAATAATAATGAGCTTCAATACCATCTATTCCTAATTCAATAAGTTTCTTTAATATAATAACAACATCTTTCTTTTCAAAAATTAATCTTATAGTAGCATCATAATCATAGATAAACGGGTGAGCCCAGATAATGAGCCCTCCCGCTTTATGAACTATATCAATAGTCTCTTTAATAGTTGGATAACTTTTAATATTCTCAACTTCTTCTCTTATTTTACTTTGGCATTCTTTAATACTTTCAGCATAACCTAATTTAATCAAATCATTTAACAATAACAAATGCTTTTCTTTATACTCTTCTCTTTCCTTTAACTTATAACCCTTGCTTATCAATAAATCATAGATATAACCATCTATAACATTCTTCCGTCTATTATTATAGACTTCTAAAAACTCTTTAATAATTGTTTCATCAAAATTGTAAGCCAATAAATGTAAAGCGTTTTTAGGATTATAAGGAGGAACAAATGAATCTAGAAAGGATGTTATTTCGCATCCTTTGATATAGTTGATACCTTTATATGTTTTTAATATTTCAATACTATTGACATTATTATGGTCAGTTATCGCGAATATATCAACTTCAGCATCTATGTATGCTTCAATCAAGTCTTCAACACTTATAGCTCCATCAGACTCAAAGGTGTGCGAATGGAGGTTTATTCTCATAACTTCCTTTCTCATACCTACACCCTATTATTAAAGGCATTAACACTAATCGTTTCTAACTTTTGTGGTTCTGTTTTACTACCACACATAATCTCTTCTAAATCTTTTCTATATAAGACTTTGTTTTCAACTAATTTATCTGCAACCTTCTTAATTATATTTTTATTCTTTTTTATCATTTTATGCGTGACTTTCAAACATTTTTTAATTAGTTTTTTATAAGTCTTACTATTATTAAATTCAGACATATTATCTCTATTAAGGTTACTCATACCTTGGAAGTTCAAAATATCTAATCTAGTCAGCATATCATTAACAACATTATTTACTTTCAAAAAATCAGAATTATAACCTAAGTAAGAATCAGAGAAGAATGCTG
>JAISJY010000110.1 GCA_031261365.1 Caryophanales bacterium
AGTAATGAAAATACTCCTCAACATTTATTGCAATTTGCTCAAATGGGTAATGTTTATATGAAGAATATGCGAAATATTGATAAGCCAAATGTTTATTTAATTAGCAATGGAGCTGAAGAAAAAAAAGGAAGTCCCTTAACTAAAGAGGCTTATACTTTATTAAAAGATTTGAGTTATTTTAAAGGTAATATTGAAGCTAGAGAAGTTTTAAGTGGAGAAGCAGATGTTGTTGTTTGTCCGGGCTTTGAAGGTAATATCTTATTAAAAACAACGGAAGGTACTGCTTCAATGATTTTAAAAATGGTTAAGAAAGCTTTTAAAAAGAACCTTTTAACTAAATTAGGTTATCTCTTCTCGGCTATAGGTTTTAAAGAATTAAAAGTTAGTATGGATTATAAAAAATACGGTGGGGCAATGTTTGTTGGAGTTAATGGAGTGGCAGTTAAAGCTCATGGTAATTCAGATGAGGAAGCTTTTTATCATGCTATTAGAGTAACTCATGAACTAATTAAAGCAGGTATTGTTCATAAATTACAAGAGGAGTTTAAAAATGCTTGAAGCTAAATTAAAAGAATTAGGTTTGGAATATAAAAATATAGATTTATATTTACAAGCTTTTACCCATCCTAATTTTAAAAGTATAAATCCTATAGATTATGATTATCAAAGATTAGAATACTTAGGTGATAGGGTTATTTCTTTTGTAGTTGCTCAAGGTTTATTTGAATTATATGCTCAAGAAGATGAAGGCTTTTTAACTTTACATCATAATACTTTAGTTAATAAAATAACTTTAGGAAATATAGCTGTTTCTTTAAATCTATTACCTTTATTAAGAACTGTTACTAAAGATATTTTAAATAATGAAAAAGTTAAATGTGATGTTTTTGAATCTTTAGTCGGTGCTATCTTTTTAGATTTAGGTTTAGTAAGAGTTAAAGAGTTTATCTTAAAATATATAGATTTAGAACAAGTAATATTTAAAGACCCTAAAAGTAGATTACAAGAATATTTACAGTCTTCCAATAATAAAAACGATGAATTAAATTATAAAACTATTAAAGTTGGACCAGATAATAAACCAGAGTTTACTTGTGAGGTTAGAATAGGCAACTTACTTTATGGAGTTGGAAAAGGTAAAAGAATTCAAGATGCTGAACAAGCCGCGGCTGAAGAAGCTTTAAAAAAGGTCATAAAATAATGTCAATATTTAGTAAAATAAAAGAAAAACTCTTTGGAAAGAGTAAGGTAGTTCAAGAAAAGTATTTAGCAGGGTTAGACAAAGCAAATGCTTCTTTTAAATCTAAATTAAAAGTTTTATCTTCTAAATATAATCAAATAAATGCTGATTATTATGATGAACTAGAAGAGATATTAATCCAAGCCGATATTGGAGTTCATGAAGTTTTAGGAATATTAGATTCTGTTAAAAATGAAGTTAGTAAAGAAAGAATAACAGACCCTAAACTTATCAATGATATAGTTGTTGATAAGATTTATATTGCCTATGTGGAAGATGGCTATTTAGATACTATTATTCATTTTCCTAAAGATGAATTAAAGATAATTTTATTGGTGGGTGTTAATGGTTCAGGAAAGACAACAACCATTGCTAAATTAGCTAATATGTTTAAAGATAAGAAAAAAGTTTTATTAGCTGCCGCGGATACTTTTAGAGCAGGAGCAACAGAACAATTAGAAATATGGGCTAATAGATTAAAAATACCTTTAGTTAAAAAGGAAAAAGGTGACCCTGCCAGTGTTGTCTATGATGCTTTAAAAAAAGCTAATGAAGAAAAGTTTGATTTATTATTAGTTGATACAGCAGGTAGATTAGAAAATAAAAGTTTTTTAATGGATGAATTAGCTAAAATAAAAAGAATAGTAAGTAAGTCTAATAAAGTTGAAAATGTGGAAGTCTTATTAATTGTTGATGCAACCACAGGGCAAAATGGTGTTTTTCAAGCTAAAGGTTTTGCTCAAGCAACAGGTGTTGATGGTATTATTTTAACCAAGATGGATGGAACTAGTAAAGGTGGTATTATTTTAGCCATTAAGTCTCAATTACAAATACCGGTCAAGTTTATTGGTTTAGGAGAGAAATTAGATGATTTACAAGAGTTTGATTTGGACTTATATTTAAACGGATTATTTGGAGGATGATATGCAAATGAATAATTTTTGGAATAGATTATTAGGGTTTTTATTAGGGTCTTTTATTATGGTATTAGCCGAGTTAGCTTTTAGTCTTATTTGGACTCAATTAAGAGCAAACCCTTGGGCTGTTCTTGTACCGACAGCCGTGATTGTTGGTTTTTTAGGAGCCTATACTATGACTTTCTTTTCCTTACCAAGTAGATTTAGAGATACGGCTACTCACAATAGATATTTTTGGAATAATGTTTTAATAACTACTGTTCTCTTTACAATTATTGATATTATTTATGGAGTTTTAAGTCTTATCTAATGATTAATATTGAAATTATTAATAAATATGCTGACTATTATCATAACTTTTTAAATGAAAATCAGCAAAAAATATATGAATATTACTTTATTGAAAACTATTCTTTGCAAGAGATAGCTTCTATCAATAAGACAAGTAGAAATGCTGTTTTTTTAATTGTTAAGAGAATAGAGAAAATCTTTTTAGAATGTGAGAAAAAGTTAAAATTATTAGGAAAAATGGAACATATTCAAAAGATAGTTGATGCTGATACTTACAAGAAAATATTAGATATTATGGAAGGAGAAGATTATGGCATTTGAAGGATTAAGTGAAAGACTACAAAGTATTTTTAAAAAGATCAAAGGTGAAGATGTTTTAAGTGCTAGAAATATGGAGCCTATCTTTGAAGAGATCAGAGTGGCTTTATTAGAGGCAGATGTTAATTATAAAGTAGTCAAAGAGTTTATTGTTAGATTAAAAACTAAAATAATAGGTAGCAAGGTTATAGCTACTTTAACTCCTTCTCAAATGGTTGTTAAATTAGTTAGTGAAGAATTAACCACTTTATTAGGAAGTAAAGAAAGTGAAATAAAGTTTGCTCATACGACAATTATTATGATGGTTGGCTTACAAGGTTCAGGTAAAACTACTTCAGCTTCAAAGTTAGCTTATTTTATCAAAAATAAATATCAAAAGAAAGTCTTATTAGTAGCTTTAGA
>JAISJY010000079.1 GCA_031261365.1 Caryophanales bacterium
AGTAATATTAATAAAGGGGTTACCGATAATATTACTAAAAGTTTTGAAATTAATCAAAAAAGCTTAGAAGATGTTATTAAAAGATTAGCCGAAATAAATGAAACCAAAGAAAAAATGGTTTCTTTAGATGAACAAATACGCAACTTGCAAAATATCTTTTCTTCTAATCAGTCGACTGGTAAATTCGGTGAGTGGCAATTAGAGACCTTTTTAAATGCTTTATTTGACGGAAATGCAAAATATTATCAAACTCAATACACTTTTGCTACCGATAATAGAGAAAAGAAAAAAAGAAATGTTGAAGTGAGCAATGTTCGAGCAGATGCAGTTATATTTGTTGATGGTAAAATCTTATGCATTGACTCTAAGTTTCCTTTATCTGAGTTTAAAGTTATTATTGAAACTAAAGAGAAAAATACGGCTTTTAAAACAAATGTTAAAAACCATATTTCTGATATTTCTAATAGATATATCGGTGAAGAAACTTTAGGATATGCTTTAATGTTTATTCCAAGTGATTTTATGCTTAATATTTTAAGCACTGATTATCCAGAAATAATTAAGTATGCTTTTGATAAAAAAGTAATTTTAGTTTCGCCTTCTACTTTAGCCACTGTTATATTTTCTATTAAATATCATGAAGATGCTTTAAGTAAAAGGAAAAATGTTGAAATCGCTATTAGTATTATTGAGAAAGTAGGCAAGAATTTTGCTAAATTAAATGAAGACTGGGAAAGTATAAAAAAAGCTAGTGAAAATCTTTATAAAAACATTGGTAGTTATGATGCTAGACAAAATAAGTTGTTTATTGATTTTGATCATGTAAATAAAATTGAATTAATTGAGAGAGGAGAAACAGATGCCAACAATTATTAATTTAATAGTTAATGGGTTACTTTTTTTAGTTGTAGGATTAGGATTTTTATTTGGAATGTTAAAAGGGAAAAGGAAAGCATTTTTTTATTTAATTTGGTTAGTTGTTTCTGTTCTTATCTTTTTCTTAATTGTTAACCCTTTGGTTAATTTAGTTTTAGGTATGAAACTTCCATTCTTAAATAGTACTTTGTTTGATTTTGTTTTAGGTTTTATTCCGAACCAATATCAAGCGATGTTTGAAGTTAATGCTCCTTTGCATTCTCTTTTAGTTGGAGTTTTAGCCTTTTTAGTCAAGTTTGTTTTATTTATTGTTTTCTTTGTTGTCTTTTTATTTGTTTTAGCTCCAATATTTAGATGGATTACTTATAAAATATTCTGTTTATTTATTCCTGCTTTAAAGTATAAAAAGGAAAGAAGAAGAGTTCAACCAACTATAACAAATGATTCTTTAAATGATTTAGATGATTTAGAAAATACTGCTCCCCTTCCTGTCGTTAGAGAAAAGAAAAAAGGAGCTTTATTAGGTGGTTTATTTGGAGCTTTATATTCTTTTATTATTTTAGGTCTTTTAATAGCACCTGTTAATTTTATTGTTCATACTGTTGCTCCTTTTACTAATCTATTTAGAAACGAAGAGACTGAAGAGTATCTTAATTATTTTGATTTATATGAAAAATCATTATTAAATAAATCGTTTTCTTTAATAAAAGATAATGGCATTCCTATAACTGATACTGTTTTAACAGATTTAATGACTATTAGTACTCCTAAAGGTAAAATTAATTTAGCTCATGATGCTGCCTTATTAAGTTCAATAGCTGCTGATTTTTTTGCTCCTGTTAAAGATAATTTAGATACCGAAAATTATATTGGAACATTAGCAAATATTGCTGAACCAATAAGTGATGATGCTACTTTCTTTACTAATTCTATTAAAAAGATTAAGAAAATTCAAACATTACCAACTGTTTATGCTTATGCTCTTGATTATTTAGAATATGAAATAGATAATGGCAATGACCAATTTGCTTCAGTGGCTGATGTTATGGAAGACAAAGAAGGGTTATTAACTATAAATATCAATGAAGATATTGTTAAATTATTAGAAACAGTTATTAAAGTTTTACCTGTCTTTATTGAAGCCACAAATCAACAAGATCTTTTAACCAATTTAATAGATCATCCCGAATATGTAAGTTATTTATTAGATGGCATTTTATCTCTAGATACTGTTAATGTGGGAGTTTCTTTCTTAATTGGTTTTCTTTCTGGAGGAGATACTGAATTATCAAGTATTATTAATGAAGGCGATTTTAGTGCTGAAGAAATAACCGAAGACCTTCAAACAATTGGGACAATGTTTGTTAATACTTTAAATGATGTTAAAGAAGCAGAGATAGATATTCAACAGTTCATTGAAGACCCTAACAATATTAATTATTTTGAATTAATAAAAGGTATATCTACTCCTTTTTTAGATAATTTTATTCCTGAGGATGTGGAAGCAAAAACAATTTTTGATTTAAATATTTATCAAAAAATAGATTATAAATTAACAAAATATATGGTTAATAATTATATTGCTGGTAATGAAAGTTTAAATAAGTTTATTCAACCAAGTGATATTTTAAGTTTATATTCTGAAACTGAAACACATGCTATTAAAAAAGAGGTAGTTGCTATTGTTGGTACTTTAAAGAAATTATTACCTATTTTCCCAGAGTTTAAAATTGCAGATGGAGCGTTTGAAATGGATTTCTCTCAGATAAATGGAGAGTTTATTGAAATATTAGGCAATGGTATGGATGAATCTCGCTTATTACAAAATGTTTTTTCAACAACAATAGGGGGTTTCTTGCCATCGTTGAATATGTCAAGATATGAGTTTAATGATATCATTAGAAAGTTAAATGATGATAATAAAGCCCTCTTTTCTTGGAAAGCAGAATTAAGTTATTTAGCTGGAATTGCCGATGAAATAAATATTTTTTCAATGATGGATGGAGAAGTAGGTTTTGATAGAATATCTGAAAATCTTTTAATTGCTTTTGCTAAGCAAGATGAAGAAGATGTTTATCTAATTGATAATACTATTTTAATTCCTAAAATATTAAACGGAGTTTTGCCAGATGATGATGGTCTTTTGACTTCTTTAAAAGGGATGTTAAATAGAGAAAGAGCTGAAGATGAATTAATTAATCCGAAGAGTTTAGGACATGAATTAGGAAGATTAAAGAATATACTTCTTTCAGCAACTGCTCTTTTTGATGGAGTTGAGGGAGAAAGATATATCTTAATTGAAACAATGACAACTAGATTTCAAGAAGCTATAACTTGCCGAGTTGTTGATACTATTTCTTTAAATGTAATCGGCTCTGATTTAATACCTGATGTTTTGAATTCAACAATGGGACCAACTTTGCAAACTTATGCCGAGACAGACAATTGGTTAGATACGGACTGGTCCAGAGAGTTAGGAGCAATATCTCGAGTATTTTTAGAGGGGGAGATAGTTGCCGATGATGAAGAACCTTTGGGTTTTGATGATTTAGAAAGTCAATTTGAAAATGTTAAAATAATTTTATTAGAGAAAGTTAGAGATAATATTGAAGATAGTTGGTTATTACAAGGACTTTTAGGTTCTATTTTAAAACCAATTATGGCTGAACCTGATACTGCTTTTGTTTTAAGATGGAGAGAAGATGTTTTATGGGAGTTTGAGACTAGTTCATTAGTTAATTTAGCAACAACTTTAGATACTGTGGATGGTAAAATACGAATTAATGATTTAACAAATAATTCAGATTTCAATGTTGCAACTATTGCTGTTTTAGGAGAATATAATAATTGTACTGAGTTAATTAGAAAGATTATTTTGAATAGTGGTGGTCTAAATGAATCAGAATTATGGGAACATTTAGATGACATTGATATTCGTGATATTTCTTTGTTAACAACTTTAGAAGCTTATGATGGTTTAATGTCTGCTTGGGTTGGTTTAACAAGAGATGAAATCTTAAAACTTGAATGGGTAAATACTCGGTGGAGTAAAGAGATGGAAGCTTTAGGAGTAGCAGCTGATAAATTAGCAACTGATGGTAAGTTTGGTCTTAATAGTGACTTTTCTGGAGAATTAGATGTTGAAGTATTTAAAGCAATATCTGATGTAATTCCACATTCAACTTTATTACAAAAGAAATTAAGTGAACAATTATTTAAATATCAAGAAAGCGATAGTAAAAATCATGAATATTTAGCTCCTCAAATAGAGTTTGATATTTATTTTGATAGTAGTTATCATGGGGTAATTAGAAATGATGGTTTTACTAATGCTCAACAATGGACAGATGAAATAGGGGCTATTTATTATATGATTAAAGGTACAGATTTAGCCATGAATGATAAGGTTAATCTTTCTGAATTAACTAGTTTCTTATCACAAAGTGATACAGATTTTGATTTAAGAATATTTAGAAATGCTGGTCTTTATATTAATAAATCTACTTATTTACAAATACAAGTTTCAGTAGCCGCTTTTGGAGCTAAAAATCTTGGTACTCCTGAAGACCCTATTTATATTAATACTGACCCTGATGCTGTTGATATTGAATATGATGGAGAGGTGCCTCAAATTGGCTATGACCCAGTGGCTCAATATTTAATAAGTAATGATTTACATCTTCATTTTGATGGTATTGTTGCTGGAGATTATACTAATTTTAATTATTATGGTAAACAATGGAATGATGAATTATTAACATTATATAAAGTTTTAAAAGGAACAAAAGTTGTTGAACCTGAAGAAGGTTTTGTCGGTAATGAAGAATATGAAACTCATGAAGGTGTTGTTAGTTTAGATAGAGTAGAAAGTATTCTTAATAATTCAAATAGTGAAATAGAATTAAGTATTGTTAAACATTTAGCCGATTATATTCATACTTCTACTTATTTCCAATACCGTTTTAGACATGCGATGGTTGATTTAATTTTAGATGGGGCGACAACTATTATTGGAAAGCCGAATATTAGAAAAGAGTTTTTTGCTAATCCTGCCACTCCTGATGTTGTTCCTCAAAAGCATGAGTACTTAACAGTTAAATATTCTTATGATTTTGTTAATGAAGAGACAATATTAAACGAATGGAATACTGAAATTGCGACTTTGGAGAAAATGAATTATGAATTAGCTCCAGGAGCTAGTGAAGAAGATAGATTTGTCGTTTTAGATATTATTAAAAGTGAAGTAACAATTTTAAGTTTTGATACTTTAAATGCTTTAATTGATATTTTTGAAATGGACTTTACAACTATTCCTTTATATAGTGATGCTACAACTTATTTCCCTAATCAAAATGGTGTTTATTTAAAGATGTTATTGGTTTCTGTTTTAGGTACTTTAAGTGGAGAAGAAGAAATAGTTTTAAACAAAACATACTTTAAAGAAAAAGGTTTAGTTACAGGTAGTGAATATGATGTTGAAATAGCTAACAGAGGTGAGTTTGTTTTTGCAGGTCTTAATTCTGATTTAAGTTATTTAAGTCAATTAATGGAGTTATTAGGAGTTGAGACTATTGAATTATTAGTAGTAAGCCTTGCTATACCTAATCCTCTTTTATTATTACCTATTAATAATGCTACTTTAAAAGCTCAATATGATAATTCTTTGTTACTATATAAAACATTTGAAAGGTTTTCATTATCTTACTAGGAGGAAATATGTTAAAAGAAAAACATTTAGCCTTATTGACAGACTTTTATGAATTGACAATGTCAAATGGTTATTTTAATTTAGGTAAGAAAGATACTATTTGTATTTTTGATGTCTTTTTTAGAGATGTCCCTGATAAAGGTGGTTATGCTATTGCTTGTGGAATTAATAGTGTTGTTGATTATTTATTAAACTTTAAGTTTAGTAAAGATGAAATAGGTTTTTTAGAAGAAAAGAAGTTGTTTTCTAGTGATTTCTTAGATTATTTAAAAGATTTTCATTTTAGTGGAGATGTTTATGCGGTTAAAGAAGGTGAGGTTGTCTTTCCTGGTGAACCTATTATAACCATTAAAGCTAAAGCAATTGAAGCTCAGCTTATTGAAACTTATATTTTATTATGTATAAATCATCAGTCTTTAATTGCTACTAAAACTAGTAGAATAGTAAAAGCGGCTAAAGGGAGACCGGTTATGGAGTTTGGGGCTAGAAGAAGTCACGGTTCTGTTTCTTCTATTTTAGGAGCAAGAGCTAGTTATGTAGCTGGGGCTAAATCAACTAGTAACACTTTGACAGATTTTTACTTTGAAGTTCCTGCTTCTGGAACTATGGCTCATTCTTGGATTGAAATGTTTCCTAATGAATATGAGGCTTTTATGGCTTATGCTAAATTATACCCCAATGGAGCAGTTTTATTAATTGATACTTATGATGTTTTAAAGTCTGGTTTACCTAATGCGATTAAAGTATTTAAAGAACTTAATTTAGTAAAAGGTGGTATTAGAATTGATTCTGGGGATTTAACTTATTTAAGTAAAAAGGTGAGAAAGAAATTAGATGAAGAAGGTTTAAAAGAGATAAAAATCGTGGTTTCTAATTCTTTAGATGAGTTTATTATTACAGAATTATTAGATCAAGGTGCCCCTATTGATTCTTTTGGAGTCGGCGAAAGGTTAATCACTGCTAAAAGTGATCCGGTTTTTGGGGCAGTATATAAATTAGCCGCCTTAGAAGTTGATGATAAGATTATTCCTAAAATAAAGATTAGTGATTCAGTTGGTAAAATTACTAATCCAGGTTTTAAAAAGGTTTATAGATTAATAGATTTAGATAGTAAAAAGGCTATTGCAGATTTGATTACTTTAAGAGAAGAAAGTTTAGAAGGTTTAAAAGAGATAGAGATTTTTGACCCTTTGGCAACTTGGAAAAGAAAGACAATAACTAATTTTATTTATCGTGAGGTTACTCCTTTAATTATAAAGGACGGTAAATTATTAAGAAAATTAGCAACTTTAAAACAATCTAGAGATTATTGTGAAAAAGTTTTAAAAGAGCAATGGGATGAGGTTAAAAGATTAGTAAATCCTCATGGTTATTATGTTGATTTATCTGAAAAATTATATAATTTAAAACAGGAACTATTAAAAAGGAAATATTAAATATGCCAAAATTTGAAAGTAGTTTTTTAAAGAAAAGTAATATATTCGCTTTAGAACAAACTAAAAAAGAATACATTAGGATAGTTTGGTTCTTTGGAGTTTTAACAGGTTTAGCTTTGTGTTTAGTAGTCTTTTTTGTTGTGATGCAAGAAATGAGACAAGTGAATGGTGATTTATTGATTTGGATTTTTGCTAGTATAGCCTCTGTTTTGTTTTTAATTACTTTATTCTTTGGTTTTAAGTTGTTTCAAGTTATTCAAAAACAAGATGTTATTTATAATAAGAGAAAGATAAGAGAAAGAGTCACGGCTCAAAAACATTTTTTAGAAGTTGAAACTAAAAAAGAAAAGAAAATGAA